>NZ_JBFUFQ010000071.1:0-26709 GCF_056403355.1 Rhizobacter sp. P2_H3
CGCGCTGGTCGACCACCAGCACGCCCTCCTGCATCTCCTCGATCACCAGCCGGTTCAGCTGCGCCTGCTGGCGCGCCAGCTCCAGGCTGCCGCGCGCGGTGAGCTCTTCGCGCGCCAGGCGCCCTGCCAGCTCGCCGGCCAGCAGCGTGATCACGAAGAAGCCGCTGCCGGCGAGGCCCGCCTGCGTCATCAGCGCGGTGACGTCGGTCCCGCCGGCCAGCACCGACAGCCAGGCGACCCCGAGCAGCGACAGCGTGACCACCGAGGCGGTCGCGAGCGCCATCAGCCGTGGCGTCAGCACGCCGGCCATCAGCACCGGCAGCACCAGCAGCGCGACGTAGTTCAGGCCGGCGGCCGGCGACATCCAGTGCAAGGCACCGAAGCAGACGATGTCGACGCCGATCGTCGAGATCCACTGCGGGCTGCGCAGCCGCGCGAGCTGGCGCGGCGCGGCCGAGCGGCGGTAGCGCGGCAGCACCCACATCGACAGCGCGAGCGCCGCATAGGCGAGGCTCACGGCCACCACCGGCCACGGCGGCTTCACGCCGAAGATCGCCGCGAC
Source organism: Rhizobacter sp. P2_H3 (assembly GCF_056403355.1). NCBI lineage: Bacteria > Pseudomonadati > Pseudomonadota > Betaproteobacteria > Burkholderiales > Sphaerotilaceae > Rhizobacter > Rhizobacter sp. P2_H3. The sequence continues at coordinate 563 of NZ_JBFUFQ010000071.1, forward strand.
CACCTGGGTCGCGACCAGCGCGACGCCGAGCGCCGCGCGGGCGCTGATGAAGGCGCCGTAGATGCGCTGGAAAGCGGTCTGGCCCGAGCCGATCAGGCGCCGCGCCTGGCGCGTCAGGAAGTTGCTGTCGGCCTGGGCCGCCTGCGCGGCCTGCCAGTTGCCGTCGTAGCGCGAATCGTCCTCGACCCAGCTGTCGCGGGATTGGGTGTCCTCGCCGAGGGCGCCGAACCAGGACTCCTGGCTGGGCCGGGTCRTCGCGCGCACGTTCGAGCGGCGGTCGTTGCGGCGGCGCTCGGGCTTGGGCGGCGCGCTGCTCATCGGGGCGCGTGCTCGCGTTCGAACGCGCTGCGATGGGCTTCGCCGCAGAACACCCCGCCGCGGCCCGGCAGCGCATCGGCCTTCGGCAGGTGCAGCCCGCAGTGCGCGCAGGCCACGATGGTGTCCGGCACGGCGGAGGCATTGGCGGGCGGCGGTGGCGCCGATGGTGTCGGCGGGGCCGCGCGCCCCGGCCGGCCGCCGCGCACCAGCCAGACAATCAGGAACACCACGACGAGCAGGACGATGAACTTTCCCATGCGGCCCTCAGGCGGTCGTGCGGTGCAGGACGACTTCGAACACGAAGCGCGACCCGACATAGGCGAGCAGCAGCAGCAACGCACCGGCATAGAGCCAGCGGATCGCATGCCGGCCGCGCCAGCCGAGCGCCTGGCGGCCGACCAGCAGGCCGGCGAAGACCAGCCAGCCGAGCACCGACAGCGTCGACTTGTGGTCCCAGCGCCAGGGATTGGAGAACCACCAGCCGAGCAGCAGCGTGGCCGACAGCAGCGCGAAGCCGGCAGTGACGAACTGGAAGGTCAGGCGCTCGAGCTGCAACAGCGGCATGCCGGCGTTCGCGGCGGCGCGCAGGTTGGAGCGCATGCGGCGCTCGGCGGTGTCGAGCATCACCGCATGCAGCACCGCGGCGCCGAACAGGYCGTACGACGCGATGCCCAGCGCCCAGTGCAGCGGCGCCCAGGCCGACACCGCCTGCGGCCGGAACTCGCCCGGGAAGATCGCCGCCAGCACCACCGCCGCGGCCCCGAGCAGGCCGAGCCAGCGGCGCACGCCCGGCAGCGGCACCCAGCGGCTCTCGACCGCGTAGACCGCGATCACGAGCCACAACGTGGCCGACAGCGCCGGCGCGAAGCCGAAGCGGGCGCCGGAGACGGCGCTGCCGATGCCGGCCATGTCGACCACGATGGCCAGCGCGTGCGCGACCCAGCCGGCGATCAGCGCGCGGCGCGGCGCGGCACCGCCGCCCGCCCTTTCGCGCTCATTCAGCAGCACCGCCGCCGCGTAGGCCAGCAGGGCCGCCGCGCTGGGCACCCACAGCATCCATGTCGACGGTGTGCTCAATGCGTTGCAACCCCGGGCGATAAACTCATGGTCCACAGTGTACTTTCGCGGGCCGCGTCCTTCGCGCCCGCCGATCCCATGGCCTCCACCCTCACCGATCGCCTGAGCCGGCTCGTCAAGACGATGCGCGGCCAGGCGCGCATCACCGACAGCAACGTGACCGACATGCTGCGCGAGGTGCGCATGGCGCTGCTCGAAGCCGACGTGGCGCTGCCGGTGGTGCGCGATTTCATCGCCCGCGTGAAGGAGAAGGCGCTCGGCGCCGAGGTGGTGGGCTCGCTGTCGCCGGGGCAGGCGCTGGTGGGCATCGTCAACCGCGAACTGGCGGCGACGATGGGCGAAGGCATCGCCGACATCAACCTCGCGGCCCAGCCGCCGGCGGTGATCCTGATGGCCGGCCTGCAGGGCGCCGGCAAGACCACTACCACCGCCAAGCTGGCCAAGCACCTGATCGAGAAGCGCAAGAAGAAGGTGCTGACCGTCTCGGCCGACGTGTACCGCCCGGCGGCCATCGAGCAGCTCAAGGTGGTGACGAAGCAGGCCGGCGCCGAGTGGTTCCCGTCGAGCGCCACCGACAAGCCGCTGGACATCGCGCGCGCCGCGCTCGACCACGCGAAGCGCCACTACTTCGACGTGCTGCTGGTCGACACCGCCGGGCGGCTGGCGATCGACGAGCAGCTGATGAACGAGATCCGCACGCTGCACGCCGAGCTGAAGCCGGTCGAGACGCTGTTCGTCGTCGACGCGATGCAGGGCCAGGACGCGGTCAACGTCGCGAAGGCCTTCAAGGAGGCGCTGCCGCTGACCGGCATCGTGCTGACCAAGACCGACGGCGATTCGCGCGGCGGCGCGGCGCTGTCGGTGCGCCAGGTGACCGGCGCGCCGATCAAGTTCGCCGGCGTCAGCGAGAAGATCGACGGGCTGGAGGTGTTCGACGCGCAGCGCCATGCCGGCCGGGTGCTGGGCATGGGCGACATCGTCGCGCTGGTCGAGGAGGTGCAGAAGGGCGTCGACGTCGCGGCGGCGCAGAAGCTGGCCGAGAAGCTGAAGTCGGGCGACAACTTCGACCTGAACGACTTCCTGTCGCAGATCAGCCAGATGAAGAAGATGGGCGGGCTGTCGGGCCTGATGGACAAGCTGCCGGCCCAGATGACCGCGAAGGCCGGCAACCTGGGCCAGGCCGACATGGACCGCGCCGAACGCGACGTGCGTCGGATGGAGGGCATCATCAACTCGATGACCCCGCTGGAGCGCCGCAAGCCCGAGCTGCTGAAGGCCACCCGCAAGCGCCGCATCGCCGCCGGTGCCGGCGTGCAGGTGCAGGAGGTCAACCGGCTGCTGAACCAGTTCGAGCAGATGCAGGGAATGATGAAGAAGATGAAGGGCGGCGGCCTGATGAAGATGATGAAGCGCATGGGCGGCATGAAGGGCCTGGGCGGCCCGGGGGGCCTGCGCTGAGACGCGCGTTTGAGACGACTTGTCACATCCCACCCCGAACCGGTGGGCCTGTAACACGCCGCAACCGCCTGGCAGGCGGCACAATGATTGACCCCGCGCGCGCGGACCGCCAAGATCTGCGCTGCCCTCCAACACGGACCTGGACCTCGAGATGGAATTGCTGTTGATCGCCGCCCTGGTGCTGGTGGGCGGCCTGGTGATCTGGAAGATGAAGACCTCCAGCGCCAAGCCCGCCGTCAAGCGCAACAAGCCGCGCTCGCTCGAGGCGCTGGACACGCTGCAGTCGTGGCAGCCGCAGGCGACCCGCATCCTGACCACCGCCGAGCGCAAGGCCTACCTCGCGCTGCGCGGCGGGCTGCCGGAGCACATCATCCTGGCGCAGGTGCCGCTGGCGCGCTTCGTGAAGGTGCCGACGCGGCATTCGTATTCGGAGTGGCTGCGCCGCGTCGGCTTGCTCTGCGCCGATCTCGTGGTCTGCGACAGCAGCTCGCAGGTGATCGCGGTGGTCGACATCCGCGCGCCCGAGGCGCAGGAGAAGGAACGCACCTCGCAGCGCCACAACCGCATGGACCGCGTGCTCGAAGCCTCCGGCATTCCGCTGCACGTGTGGCGCGAGGACGCGCTGCCGAGCGCGACCGGTGCGCGCAACGCGATCCTCGGCAGCAAGTCGAGCGAGAGCACGCCATCGACGCATGCCCCGTCGACGACCGCCGGCTACCAGCCGGTCGGCCGCGGCCCGGTCGACGAGGACGACGGACTCGAGATGCGCGAGCCGCCGCCGTCGACCTGGTTCGACGACATCGACTCGGCGCCGGCACCGTTGGCATCCGCCGCGCCGCCGAACATCCCGCGCTCGGGCAACTCGCCCCGCCCCCGCTGATTCAGCGCCGGGTCACTCCAGCAAGGCCTGCGCGAATTCGCGCGCATTGAAGGTCTGCAGGTCTTCGAGCTTCTCGCCGACCCCGATGAAGTAGACCGGGATCGCCCGCTCGCGCGCGATCGCCGCCAGCATGCCGCCCTTCGCGGTGCCGTCGAGCTTGGTGACGATCAGGCCGGTGAGGCCGAGCGCATCGTCGAAGGCCTTGACCTGGGCCAGCGCGTTCTGGCCGGTGTTGCCGTCGATCACCAGCAGCACCTCGTGCGGGGCGCCCTCTTGCGCCTTCGCGATCACGCGCCGGATCTTCTTCAGCTCCTCCATCAGGTGGAGCTGCGTCGGCAGCCGGCCGGCGGTGTCGGCGATGACGACGTCGCAGCCGCGCGCCTTGCCGGCGACCACCGCATCGAAGCTGACCGCCGCCGGATCGCCATCGGCCTGCGAGACGATCTCGACCGAGCCGGCCTGCCGCGGCACGTCGGCGCGCTCGGCCCACACCGCRAGCTGCTCGCGCGCGGCGGCACGGAAGGTGTCGGCCGCGGCCAGCAGCACCTTCTGGCCGCTGTCGGCGAGGTGGCGCGTGAGCTTGCCGATGCTGGTCGTCTTGCCGGCGCCGTTGACGCCGACCACCATCATCACGGTGGGCGCGTGTTCGCCGACACGCAGCGGCTTCTCGAGCGGACGCAGCAGGTCGGCCACCGCCGCGGCGAGCAGCGCCTTGACCTGCGACGGGTCGGTGGCCCGGGCCTCCTTCACGCGGCGGCGCAGGTCGTCGAGCAGGAACTCGGTGGCCTTGACGCCGGCATCGGCCATCAGCAGCGCGGATTCGAGTTCTTCATAGAGGGCCTCGTCGATCTGCGTGCCGGTGAACACCTGGGCGATGCTGGAGCCGGTCTTGCGCAGGCCGCCGCGCAGCTTGTCGACCCAGCTGCGGCGCTCGGGCTCGGCAGCGGCCGGCGTGATGGCGGCCTGCACTGCCGGGACGGGCGCGGCAGGCGTCGCAGTGGTCGGCGGCGAGGCCGGCGTGTCGACAGGAGCGGGCTTTTTCTTGAAGAAACTGAACATGCGTGGGGCGATCGACTCGGGTGGGACTCGCATGTCGTGCGAGTGTGTGACGCATTGTCGGTCAACGCGCCGAAAGCGCCCGAAACCCTGGCTATAATCTGAGGCTCAGGCGCTTTAGCTCAGTCGGTTAGAGCGACGGAATCATAATCCGCAGGTCCGGGGTTCGAATCCCTGAAGCGCCACCAAACAAACAAGCCCGCACGAACATCAGGTCGTGCGGGCTTTGTCTTTTCAGCATCTGCGTGTCAAGGCTTGTCCCCGCGCGCCGTGACGTTCCCCATCCCCGACACCGCCCGCCGCACCACCGGGTGCCCCCAGTAGTCGATCTTGCCGGCGCCCGAAATCGCGAGCTGCAGGTCGTCGGTCACCCACAGCTCGGCATTGGCGACACCGCTGATCGCCACCCTCGCGCGCGTGGCCCGCAGCTGATCGGCCACCAGCTTGCCGCGGCCCGAGACGTTCAGCTCGAGTTGCTCGACCCGGCCGGCCAGTTGACCGTCGCCCGCGCCCGAGATGTCGAAATTCACCTGCCGCACCGCGAGCTCGTCGAAGCGCACGCTGCCCGACCCGGAGATGCCGATCACCAGCTGGTCGCCGCGGATCGGCCCCGGCGCCTGCACTTCGCCCGCGCCCGACAGCATCACGTGGCTCAGCTTGCGCACCTGCACCTCGATCGCCGGCCGGTCCTCGCGCCAGAACTTCCAGCCACCGACCGCACGGATGCGCAGGTGGCTGTTCACCACGTCCACCTCGACGCCGCGCTGCGCCGCCTCGTCGCCGGCGACGAACACCTGGTCGCGGTCGCCCTGCGTGAGCCGGATGCGCGCCGCGCCCTCCACGTCGAGCCGGTCGAAGGCCCCCGGCGCATAGACGCGGCCGACCGGCGCAGCCGGCTGCGCCTGCACGCCCAGGCCGAGCAGCGCCACGACCAGCGCACCACACACGATCCGCAGCGCCCTCATTGGAGTACCTTCGTGCTGCGCACTCCGGTGTTCGCCCTTGGAGCGGTCCGGCGGGCTCACAACGACTGCTCCCGCAGCCGGCGCGACACGTCGCGGTTGGCCGTGATGCGGGTGCCGTCGCGCATCTGCACCACCAGCTGGGAGTTCTCGTCGGGCGTCATCGCGTCGACGAAATCGAGGTTGACGATGCAGCCCCGGTGCAGCCGCAGGAAGCGCGCCGCATCGAGCCGCGGCTCGAAGCTCGCGATCGGCAGGCGCACCAGGAAGCTGCGGCCGCGGCTGACCAGCGCGGTGTACTTGGTGTCGGACTTCAGGTACTCGATGTGGTCGACATGCAGCGGGAAGATCTTGCCCTGGTCGCGCACCAGCACACGCGTCAGCGGCTCGGTCGGCGCCTGCTCCAGCGCGATCACCGCTTCGGCCGTCGCCTCCTGCACCTGCGCCGCGCCCGAGGCCAGCGCATGCTCGATCGCCTCGACCAGCCGCTCGCGCGCGAACGGCTTCAGCAGGTAGTCGACCGCATGCAGCTCGAAGGCCGCGAGCGCATGCTCGTCGTAGGCGGTCGTGAAGATCACGGCCGGCCGCGGCCCGTCTTCCGCCAGCGCCTTCAGCACCTGCAAGCCGCTCAGGCCGGGCATGTGGATGTCCATCAGCACCAGCTGCGGGCGCAGCGCGCGGATCTGCGCCAGCGCCGAGACGCCGTCGGCGCAGGTGGCCACCAGCGCGAGCTGCGGCATCTGCGCCACCCAGTCGGCCAGCGCCTCGGCGGCCAGCGGTTCGTCCTCGGCGATCAGCACGCGCGTTTTCGTCATGTCGTTCGTCATGTCTTTCATTGCGGTATCCACAGGTCCACCCGGAAGCCGGCACCGGGCGCGGTGTGCACGCGCAGGCGGGCGCGTCCGTCGTAGTCGAGCGCGAAGCGGCGCTTCAGCGCGTTCAGGCCGATGCCGGTGCGCGGTGCCTGGCCGCCGGCGGGCTCGCCAGGATCTGCGAGCCGCGCCGGATCGCAGCCCGGGCCATCGTCGGCGACCGTCAGGTCGAGGCCCTGGTTCATGCCGTTGCGCTCGCTGACGATGCGGATGCAGCCGCCGCGCAGTTGCGGCGCCACGCCGTGCAGCACGCTGTTCTCGACCAGCGGCTGCAGGCTCAGCGGCGGGATCTCGTCCTGCAGCGTCGCCGGGTCGAGCTGCCAGTCGACCTGCAGCCGCGCGCCCAGGCGCAGGCTCTCGAGCGCCAGGTAGTCGCGCACGAAATCCACCTCGTCGGCCAGCGCCACGCGGTCGGCCGCGCTGCGCTTGGTGTCGAGCACGTAGCGCAGCATGCCGGCAAAGCGCATCAGCGCCGCCTCGGCGGCCTGCGGATCCTTGCGGGTCAGCGCGATCAGCGTGTTCAAGGTGTTGAACAGGAAGTGCGGGTTCAGCTTGCCGGTGATCGCCGCGAGTTCGGCCTGCGCGAGGGCCGATTCGGCCTGCGCGGCAGCCAGCGCGGCGCGGCGCGCACGGCGGGCCTCGATCAGCGCGGTGAAGCCGGTCGCGATCGCGGTGTACACGACGGCACCCCAGATCGCACGCCACAGCAGCGTCTGCGCGAACACCGCGAACGCATGGTCGGCGCCGAACAGCAGCAGCGAGGTCGTGAAGTCGAGGGCCTGCCACAGCGCGCCGAACAGCAGCGCGCACGCGACATGCAAGGCCACCGCGGTGGCCGTGCCGAGCCCGCGGCCCTGCAACCAGCGCACCCACGGCAGCACGATGGCGCCGAGCGCCATGGCCGGCCACAGCTGCAGCGTGGCCTGGTAGACCACCTCCAGCAGCTGCCAGAGGCCGCGCTGGAACTCGGTGCCGGCCAGCACATACAGCAGCCACGACAGCAGGCAGCCGGCCGCGTAGACGAGCCACGGCGTCCAGTCGGTGCGGTCTGGCGTCGAAGAGGTGGCGGGGTTGTCGGACATGCACGGATCTTAGGGAGTCCCGGCCGGCACGGCGGGCCGCTGCGACCGATCGCCGGATCGCGGCATCGAAATGTGGCTGCGGGCGCCCCACCCTGACGCACTGTGTCGAAACCCTTCCCGCCCCGCGGCCTTGCCCGCCAAGGTGGCTTGCGGCGCCGGCTTGCAGTTCAATCGACCGACCGATTCCTGCTGAAGGAGACCTCATGGAAAAGCGGCTGCATCAACTCGAAACCCTGCGCCTGCACGGCGACGACGGACGCGACTACGTGGTGCACGGCTTCGAGCACCTCGCCCGGCTCGACGCCGCGCCCGGCCTCGGCGGCGACTGGGAGCCGACCGGCGAATCCGAATACCGCCTGGCCGACGGCCGCCCGGTGAACGTCGACGCCGACGGCGTGATGACGATCGCGCAGAACGGCGTGCGGCTTTCGCAGCAGGAGTCGAGCACGGCTTGAGCGGTTGAGGGACACTGCGGCGCATGCCCGGAAACGCCATCCTTCACGTCGGCGCCCTCGGATTTCCGTGGGAAACGCTCGACCCGTTCCTCTTCTGCGTCCACCACGATGACGCCTACCCGCGCGGCAATGCGCAGTTCGGCCCCGATGCGCTGCTGACCGGCCGCAACCTCGGCCAGGACTTCGCCGGCCTCGACGGCTGGCGCATGTACCACGGCATGACGGTGCCGGGCTTTCCGTCGCACCCGCACCGCGGCTTCGAGACCGTGACCATCGTGCGCCACGGGCTGGTCGACCACTCCGACTCGCTCGGCGCGATGGCGCGCTTCGGCGGCGGCGACGTGCAATGGCTCACCGCCGGCCGCGGCATCGTGCACTCGGAGATGTTCCCGCTGCTGAAGCGCGACGCGCCGAACCGGCTCGAGCTGTTCCAGATCTGGCTGAACCTGCCGGCGCGCAACAAGATGGTGGCGCCGCATTTCACGATGTTCTGGTCGGAACAGATCCCGCACCACCTGCACGCCGACGAGGCCGGGCGGCAGACCGAGGTCGTCTGCATCGCCGGCCGGATCGAGGGCGTGGCCGACCCGCTCGCGCCGCCGCCCGATTCATGGGCTTCGCAGGACGGTGCCGACCTCGCGATCTGGACGATCCGCATGGCGCCGCACGCACGCTGGACGCTGCCGCCCGCGCAGGGCGACGGCACACGGCGCAAGCTGTATTTCTTCGTCGGCAGCGCGGTGACGGTGGATGGCGTGGCGGTCGACAGCCATGCGGCCATCGAGTTGCGCGCCGGCGCACCGGTCGAGCTGGTCAACGGTGCCGAGACGGCCGAGTTCCTCGTGCTGCAGGGCCGGCCGATCGGCGAGCCGGTCGCGCAATACGGCCCGTTCGTGATGAACACGCAGCAAGAGTTGCAACAGGCTTTCACCGACTACCGCCGCACCGAGTTCGGCGGATGGCCCTGGGACGACCCCGCGCCGGTGCACGGCGCCGAGCCGCAGCGCTTCGCGCGGCGCCCGGACGGCGGCGACGAGCGGCCCTGAGCGCCGGCATCCGACAGAACCATCGGGCGATCCGATGGGTTGCTGTCGATGGGCAAATGCCCTCGGCGCAGGTCTTGTATCGAGTCGCGGCTTGCGTGAATTGGAAACGCTTCCATAGAGTGCGGCCCTCACACCACGACAGAGGGGACACGCCGATGAACACGCTGAACCGGGCAGCGCTCGCCTGCCTGCCGCCGCTGTTGCCACTTCTCCTGTTGGCCGCCTGTGGCGGCGGAAGCGACGCACCGCCCACGCGCTCCGGCGAGTCCGCCACCCATGAACAGGCCGCCGCGCTCGCGGTGCCCGCTGTCAGCGCCGGCCGCTATGTGCTGAAGAACGTGCAGAGCGCGAAGTGCGTCGATGCAGTGCCGCCCGGCAGCGACGGCGGCGCCTTCGTGCAGAACACCTGCAGCGCCGCCGTCACGCAGACCTTCGACCTGACGGTGCAGACCGGCGGCAGCTACAAGCTGGTCGCCGTCGGCACCGGCCGCGTGATGGACCTGGCCGCGAGCTCCACCGCCGACGGCGCGGTGATCCACCAGTGGACCAACAACGACACCAGCGCGCAGCGCTTCGTGCTGCAACGCAGCCAGGGCAACCGCTTCGCGCTGAAGAACGCCGGCAGCGGCAAGTGTGTCGCGATCGACGGCGGCTCGGTGAACGACGGCGCCGGGCTGCGCCAGGCCGGCTGCAGCACGAGCGGCGCGCAGCAGTTCCTGCTGTACCCGGTGTCGACCACCGGGCGCGGCGTGCTCGCGATCGGCCGCTATGCGCTGAAGGCGGTGCATTCCGGCCTGTGCATGGACGTCGAGAACGGCTCGCTCGACAACGGCGCGAAGACGGCCCAGGCCGCGTGCAGCCAGGCCGACCGCCAGCTGTTCGAGGCCCAGCCCGCGGCCGAAGGCACCTACGCCTTCCTCAACGTCAACAGCGGCAAGGGCCTGGACGTGAGCGACATCTCGCTCGACAACGGCGCGCTGATCCAGCAATGGGCCCATGGCGGCGGCGCGAACCAGCGCTTCGTCGTGACGGACGACGCCGGCGCGCTGCGCATCGCGGCCCGCCACAGCGGCCGCTGCGTCGACGTGAGCGGCGTCAGCACGCAGCCCGGCGCGCGCATCCACCAGTGGGACTGCCTGGGCGCGGCGAACCAGCGCTGGACGCCGGTGCCGGCCGGCGACACCCCGCCGCCGCCCACGGGCACCTGGGTCGGCACCTGGGGTGCATCGCCGCAGGGCGGCAACACCAGCTTCAACCAGCAGACGCTGCGGCAGATCGTGCACACGAGCGTCGGCGGCGCGGCCGCGCGGGTGCACCTGTCCAACGTGTTCGGCAACCAGCCGATCACGGTCGCGAACGTGCACATCGCGCAGCGCGCCGGCGGCTCGGCCATCGTCGCGGCCAGCGACCGCGCGGTGAACTTCGGCGGCCAGCCCACGGTCGTGATCCCGGCCGGCGGCGAGGCGGTCAGCGACTCGGTCGACTTCAACGTCGCCGCGTTGTCCGACGTGGCGATCAGCTTCTACCTGCCGAACGCCACCACGGTGACCACCGAGCACCAGACCGGCCTGCAGACGAACTACGTGGCCGCCGGCAACGTGAGCGGCAATGCGACGATCAACCCGAGCGCGACCAGCGGCAGCTACCGGCTGCTGACCAACCTGGACGTGTCCAACAGCAGCCTGCGCGGCAGCGTGGCGACGCTGGGCGCATCGATCACCGACGGGGTCGGCACCAACTTCGACGCCAACCAGCGCTGGCCGAACGTGCTGGCGAACCGCCTGAACGCGGCCGGCATCGGCGTGGGCGTGCTGAACCAGGGCATCAGCGGCAACAGCAGCCTGCGCGACGGCGCCGGCCCGAGCGCCGAGAACCGCTTCGACCGCGACGTGCTCGGCCAGGCCGGCATCAAATGGGTGATCTATTCGGACGACCCGATCAACGACCTGCGCGGCAACCCGCAGCCGACGCTCGAGCAACTGCTCGGTCCGCTGCAGCGGATGATCGCGAAGGCCCATGCGCGCCAGGTGAAATTCCTGTGCTCGACGCTGACGCCGTACAGCGACAGCGTCTGGACGCCGTCGCAGGAGACGACGCGGCAGGCCTACAACAACTTCGTGAAGAGCAGCGCGAGCGGTTGCGACGGCGTGATCGACCAGGACCTCGCGACGCGCGACCCGGCCAACCCGGCGCGCATGCTGCCGGCGAACGACACCGGCGACCACCTGCATCCGAACACCGCCGGCAATGCGGCGATCGCGAACTCGGTGAACCTGAACCTGTTCACGGTGAACTGAGCGGGAGGGAACGCCGATTGCCCGGGGGTCTGTGTCGCCACCGCACACAGGCCCCGTCATGACCTCCATTCGGCCGCTTCTGCTGCACACCGTGCCCGAACCGCCGGCCACGCCGCCTCCGCCGCCGACGGTGCCGCCACCGTTGCCCGAGATCGACGACCCGCCGTCACCGCATCCCGCGGACCCGGTCATCGAGCCGGGCGCCCCGCCACCGCCGGTGGCGAACCGGGCGAGTTGCGGTCAGGTTTGCGACAAATCCTGCGGCAACCCGGGCAGCCGCACGCCCGCCTCGTCGAGCAGCGACTTTGGCTGCCTGCGCTTGATCCACAGGTACAGCCCGCTGCCCAGTACGACGATCGTGATGAGGTCGAGCAGCGCCCAGACGATCTTCAGCGGCAAGCCGCCGTAGTCGCCGAAGTGCAGCGGCTGCGACAGCAGCAGCGTCGCGATGTACCACGGCACCTCGGGCGACGCGGTGACGGCGGCCGTCCGCGAATCGACCATCACCGGCTGCAGCAGGCGGGCCGTCAGCGGCTCGGTGCCGCGCATGAAGAAGGTGTGGTGGTGCGGGCTCGAGAAGCCGGTGCCCGGGAACGCGATGAAGCCGACCCGCATGTGCGGCGCCTGCGCCTTCGCGGCGGCCAGCATGCGCTGCGTCGGCGCGCGGGCGCCCTCCTCGACCAGCGGCTGGCCCTGGTAGGGCGCGAGCAGCGTGGTCAGCGCGTCGTACTGCCACAGCTTGATCAGCAGGTCGGCCCAGGTGTTGATCATGCCGGTGGCGCCGACGACCAGCGCCCACACCAGCGTGACGACGCCCAGCAGGTTGTGCAGGTCCAGCCACTTGACGCGCGCCGAGCGCTCGCGGCGCACCTCGCCGAAGCGCAGCTTGCGCATGAAGGGCGCGTACAGCACCAGCCCCGAGACGATCGCCACCAGCAGCAGCAGCCCCATCGCACCGAGGAACAGCTTGCCCGGCAGCCCGGCGAACAGGTCGACGTGCAACCGCAGCATGAGGCTCATGAAGCCGGTGTTGACCGGCACCTCGCCGAGCACGCGGCCGGTGCGCGCATCGACCGCGATCGACTTGAAGTCCTGCGTCGGCGCGGGCGTCGGCGTCAGCGTGACGTGCCACAGGCGGTCGTCGTCCTCGGGCTGCGACGCGAACTGCACGATGCGATCCGGGTAGAGGGCGCGCGCCGAGGCCAGCACCGTGTCGAGGCTGGCGCGCGGCGTGTCGGCCGGCATCTCCGGGGCCTCGATCTCGCCGCCGGTCAGGTGGTCGATCTCATGGTGGAAGATCAACGGCAGGCCGGTCAGGCACAGCAGCAGCATGAACGCGGTGCAGACGAGGCTGCTCCACTTGTGCCACCACGACCAGGTCTTCAGGGTGCTTGCGCTCAGCATGCCGCGGCTCCGTGCGGGGGCGTCAGAAATCGACGCTGGCGCTGAGCACGAAGGTGCGGGGCGCGCCGACCACGAGGTAGCCATTCTCGGGGTAGCCGCCTGCAGAAGCCCAGTACGACTTGTCGGCCACGTTGTCGACGCGCGCGCGCAGCGTCACCAGGCGATCCTGCACGTTGACCATCCAGCRCCCGCCCAGGTCCACGCGGGTCCAGGACGGCAGCAGCAGCGTGTTGGTGGAGTTCGCGAAGCGGTTGCCGGTGTAGACGACGCGGCTGTCCAGCGCCAGTCCTTCGACGCCCGGCACCGCCCATTCGGCGCCCACGGTGCCCTGGCTCTTGGGCACGCCGATCACGTACTTGCCCTCGGTCGTGGCGTCCCCGGTGTTCTTCTGCTTCGCGTTCAGCAGCGTCAGGCCGCCGAGCAGCTTGAGACCCGGCATCGCTTCACCGAAGAAGCTCAGTTCGATCCCCTGGTGGCGGTCTTCACCCTCCACGCTGTTCTGCGTGGCCACCGGGCGCGGCTTCTTCGTCGCGAAGAGCGCCAGGCTGCCGCCGAAGCGTCCACCGTCGTATTTCAGGCCGATCTCGTTCTGCTTCGACACATACGGCTCCAGCGTCACCGGCGGGCCGCCGTTGACGCCCGCCAGCGTATTGCCCTGCGTGAGGCCTTCGACGTGGTTCGCATACGCGGAGAACTGCGTGCCGAGCTTGTAGACCACGCCCAGCATCGGGCTGGTCCGGCTCTCGTCGTACAGCGCGTCATCGGCCGGGTCGGAGTTGTAGCCGTAGTCGCTGATGTCCAGCTTCTGGTGGCGCACGCCGAGCGTGACCAGCAGCTTGTCGTCCAGCATCGACAGCGTGTCGCCGATCGCGAAGCTGCTCAGCTTCGAGCGGCCCGTCTCGTTCGGCGAGGCCAGGTCGTTGCCGCGGAAGGCCCCGGCCGTGAACTCCGGCTGCGCGTACGCGGTCGGCGTGTAGAGGTTGGTGTCCAGCGTGTTGAAGAAGTCCCACGCGTAGGCGTTCTTCTTCACGAGACGGAACGCCGTGTACGAGGCCACCCATTCGTGCCCGACCGGGCCGGTGCGCAGCTTGCCGCGCACACCGAGCTCGCCGGTGTCGACCTTGTCCTCTCGCGTGTTGTCGAAGCGCGAGGTCGTGGCCGCACCGCTCGCATCGCTCACGCTGAGGTTGGCCAACGAGTTCGATTCGTCGCTGCGACGCAGGCCGTACGCGGCCCACGCGGTGACGTCGGCACCCAGGTCCCATTCGCCGCGCAGCGTGCCGAACAGGTCGCGCTCGTTCGAGTACGACCACGGCTGGGCGAAATTCGACTTCGAGTCCGGTGCATCCGGGACCGCAGTGGCATCGGCGGCCAGCGAGACGTTGGTGCGGGCGCGCTTGAGCTGGTTGTCCTGGTAGCCGATGTCGCCGGAGAGGCGCACATCGCGGCTGTGCCAGTCGAGCCCGACGGCGGTCAGTCCGGTCCTGGCCTTCTCGTCGTCGATGCCGGTGCCACCGTTGCGGTACGCAGCGTTGACGCGGATGCCGGTCGCGTTGTCGGGGCCGAAGCGGCGCGACACGTCGGCGGCCAGGTTGCCCTGTTCGCCGCTGCCGCCACTGAGCGTCACGCGCGTCAGCGGCTCATTGGTGGCGCGCTTGGGCAGCAGGTTGATCGAGCCGCCGATGCCGGTGCCACTGGGGTTCGCTCCGCTCAGGAAGGCGGAGGCACCGCGCAGGACCTCCACGCGCTCGAACAACTCGGTGGCGATGTACTGGCGCGGCAGCAGGCTGTAGAGGCCGTTGTAGGCCACATCGTCGGAGTTCAGCAGGAAGCCGCGGATGAAATACGCCTCCTGGAAATTGCCGAAGCCGCGCGCCATGCGCACACCCGGATCGTTCTGCAGCACCTCGCCGACGCTGCGCGCCTGGCGGTCCTGGATCAGGTCGTTGGTGTAGCTGGTGATGCTGACCGGCGTCTCCATGTTGTCGCGCGTGCCGAGCACGCCGGCACGGCCGCCGCGCGCCACCTGGCCGCCCGCGTACGGCTTGCTCAGGCCGGCGGCCGAGGCATCGGCGCTCGCGCTGATGTTGACGGTCGGCAGCGTCGTCACCGGCGCGCTGGCCGCGGCCTCGGGCGCAGCGGGAGCAGCCGCGGCGGTCTGGGCCTGCACGGCGGGCATCAGGCAGGCCAGCGCGGCGGCGCAGGCGATCGGCGTACAACGGTTCATGGAGATCTCATGGTGCGCAAACAAGAATGGTTCGCATTCTAGTAGCATGCGCACCCACCCTTGGCAGCGCTACCATCGCGGCGCAACTTTGCGGACAGGGAGATCCACCGATGAAGCTGATCGATGCGCGCACGCTGGCCGTGGCGGTGGTGCTGCAGGGGGCCGCAGGCGCCGCGCTGGCGATGACGGAGAAGGACGCCGCGAGCAACCTGATGCACTTCGCGTTCGCGATGAAGGGTGCGGAGCAGTGCGACAAGCTCGGCTACCCGTCGATGGCCGCACAGAAGCGCTGGGAGAAATCGCATGCCTCGCTGCTGGTGAACTCGCTGAAGCGCATCGAGCAACACGCCTTCGCGTCCGGCCAGGTGACGCCCGAGCAGGCCAAGGACGTCGCGCTCGGCCTGTTCGTGCGCTTCAAGGACCGCTACGACCAGGAGATGGCGCCGACGGTCACCGGCAAGTCGTGCATGCGCTTCAACGAAACGCTGTCGTTCTACGACACGAAGCTGATCAGCGACTGATCACACGGCCAGCATCAGGTGCGGGTGGCTCGCGTAGTTGCGCTGCTCGCTGACCTTGTCCTGTGCCAGCTCGACGGCGATGCCCTCGGACTTGCTGTCGGCGAGCGGCGACTTCTGGGATTGCTGCTGCATGTGCTGCTGCAGCATGAAGTCGAACATCTCGACGAGTTCCGGGCTGCGCGTCGTGTGGTCGACGGCCGGTTCGGCCTGTTTGGCACCCGGCGCTTCGACGGCGGGCTCGGCGGACGGCCGCCGCAGCGCACCGATCGATGCCGCCTGGAAGGCGGACGAGCCGGGCTGCAGCGGCATCGGTCCGATCGACCGGTACGAAGCAAGCGGAGAGGGTGCGGCGCTGACATTGATGCTCATGGCGGGTCTTCCTGGGGTGCCTGTGGTTCCCATGCTGCGCGCCGGCCGCGGCCCGCAAGGCACGGTGTGCGATGTGATGCATGATTTGCCGAAATGACGAGCTCCTTCTACGACCACCTCGCACCGCACTACCACCTGCTGTACGGCGATTGGGAGGGCGCGATCCAGCACCAAGGGCAGGCGCTCGCCGCGCTGCTGGCCGAAGAGGGCGTGCAGCCGGGCGACCCGGTGCTGGATGCCGCCTGCGGCATCGGCACGCAGACGCTCGGGCTGCTGGCGCACGGCCACCGTGTGATCGCGTCGGACATCTCTCCCGCCGCGGTACAGCGCTTGCAGGCCGAGCTGCAGCGGCGCTCGCTGGTCGCGCAGGCCGGCGTCGACGACCTGCGCACGCTTGCCCGCGTGGCCAGCGCCTCGATGGCCGCCGTGCTGGCCTGCGACAACAGCGTGCCGCACCTGCTGACCGATGCGGACCTGCTGGCGTGCTTCCGCCAGGCGCATCGATGCCTGCGGCCGGGCGGCAGCCTCATGATCTCGGTGCGCGACTACGCCGCCATCGTGCGCAAGACGCCCGACGTGCATCCTTACGGCATGCGCCGGGGCGCCGACGGCAGCCGGTTCATCGCCGTCCAGGTCTGGGAGTGGGACGGCGACCACTACGACCTGCGCATGTACCTGACGACCGAGGCGCCGGACGGCAGCTGTACCACCAGCGTCGCGACGAGCCGCTACTACGCGGTGAGCATCGAACGGCTGAGCGCGCTGATGCGCGAAGCCGGCTTCGCCGACGTGCAGCGCCGCGACGATGTGCTGTTCCAGCCGGTGCTGGTCGGCCGGACGCCGCGACAGGGCCTCGCACGATGACGCAGGTCGGCGTGGGCGTGGGCATCCTCGTGCTGCGCGACGGCCAGGTCCTGCTCGGCCGCCGGCGCGGGTCGCACGGCGCGGGCACCTGGTCGGCCCCCGGCGGCCGGCTGGAATACGGTGAGTCGATCGAGGACTGCGCCCGCCGCGAGTTGCTGGAAGAGACCGGGCTCACGCTCGGCGAGTGCGAACGCGGCCCCTATACCAGTGATGTGTTCGACGAGGTCAAGCATCAGTACCTGACGGTGTTCGTGCTGGCGCGCCACACGCTCGGCCAACCCGCGACGCTGGAGCCGGACAAGTGCGACGGCTGGCAGTGGTTCGACTGGCAGGCGCTGCCGCAGCCGCTGTTTGCGCCGTTGCACAGCCTGCGCGCCACCGGCTTCGATCCATCCGCGACGTGTGCGAATTCCGTCTCATCAAAGTGATGGACGCGACAGCGTTTGGCCTCGATATCCGACAAGCCGTTCCGTATGATCCGCCGCTTCACCCACTTGGAACGCGCCATGTCCCTTCGCCTGTTGCCCTTCCTCGCCGCGACCGCCCTGATGACCGGTTGTGCCTTCAACGTCGCCCCCTACGGCGCATCGGTCAAGAACGTGGAAGCGCTGAAAGCCGCCAGCATCAAGCCCGTTTCGGTTGCCAGATTCGAGGCAGCGAAGCCGGGCCAGGCCTCGATCTCGTGCCGTGCCGCCGGCTCCGTCAAGGTCGAGCCGAGCTTCGAGACCTACATCGAGAAGGCCTTCATCGACGAGCTGAAGCTGGCTGGCCTGTATGACCCGAATTCGAGCCTGAAGCTGTCGGGCAAGCTGGAGCAGATCGATTTCAGTTCGGGCATCTCCGATGGCAACTGGACGTTCACGCTGGTCGTCTCGAACGCCCGCAACGAAAGCTTCTCGACCCAGTCGAAGTTCCCGTTCTCCGGCAGCTTCATCGCCGACAAGGCCTGCCAGGAAGTGGCCCAGGCCTTCGGCCCGGCCGTGCAGAAGCTGATCGAAGACGTGGTCCGCAATCCGAAGTTCAAGCAGCTCGCGAGCTGAGTTCCGCCGCTGATCGAGCCTCGGCCTCGATCAGCGTGACCAGCGTGTGCAGCACGCGGTTGACCGGCGTCGGCACGCCGTGCCGTTCACCGCGCCGCACGACCAGCCCGTTCAGGTGGTCGATCTCGCTCGGCTTGCCGCGCATCACGTCTTGCGCGGTCGACGAGAACTGGCCCGGCATCGTCGCGGCCAGCCCGCGCACCATCGCCCACACGTCGCCGGGCACCTGAACGCCTTCGGCCTGCGCCACCGCCAGGCATTCGGCCACCACGTCGCGCATCACCTGCGGTACGCCGGGGTGGTCGACGAAGCGGCCGTACGGCACACGCCCGATCGCCGAAATCGCGTTGTAGGCGCAGTTCAGGATCAGCTTGGCCCACAGCGCGCCGCGCACGTTGTCGGAGATCGTTGCCGGCACGCCGGCGGCAGCCAGCACCTCGACGAGGTTCGACGCGACGCTGTTGGGCGCGATCACCAGGTCGCCTCGGCCATGGTGCAGCAGGTGCCCCGGGCCGGCCATCTCGGTGGCCACGTAGACGACGCTGGCCGCCACCTCGTTCGACGACAGCACGCTGCGCACGCGCTCGTCGTTGTCGACGCCGTTCTGCAGCGTCAGCACCAGGGCCCCGGGCGACAGGTGCGGGCGCATTGCCTCGGCGGCCGATTCGGTGTCGGTGGACTTCACGCAGAACAGCACCAGCTGCGCGCCCTGCACGGCCGCGACATCGGTGCTCGCCTGCAGGCGGACGTGCTCGTCGAAGCTGCGCGTCTGCATGCGCAGGCCGTCGCGCGCGATGGCTTCCACATGCTGCGGCCGCGCGATCAGCGTCACGCGGTGGCCGGCGCGCGCCAGCATGCCGCCGAAGTAGCAGCCGACGGCGCCGGCGCCCATCACGGCGACGGTCCAGGGGGTGGCGGGAGAGCGGTCCATGGCGGCCTTCGGGGTGGCGAAGGCCGCAGTGTCCGACAAGTGCCGCCCGGGTGCCGCTCAGGTGCCTTTCGGGAAATCGGTCGACGCCGACAGCCGCTCCCACGCCGCCGTCTCGCGCTCGACGAAGGCGTGCTTGTCGCGGATCGTCTGCAGCGTGTCGGTGCCCAGCGGCAAGCGCAGTGGCGGCGTCGCCGATTCCACCAGCGCGAGCATCGCCTGCGCCAGGCGCAGCGGATCGCCCGGCTGGTTCAGGCTGATGCGCTTCGCGGCCTCGCGCACCTGGCCCGAGCTCGGCGCGTAGTCGTCGAGGACGCGCGGCGAAACCACCAGCGACGAGCCTTCGAGGAACTCGGTGCGGAAGTAGCCGGGCTCGACCACGGTGGCATGGATGCCCAGCGGTTGCAGCTCGGCGTGCAGTGCCTCGGTCAGGCCTTCGACGGCGAACTTGGTCGAGCAGTAGACACCGAAGCCGGCGCCCGAGCGGTAGCCGCCGAGCGACGAGATGTTGATCACGTGGCCGCGGCGGCGCGTGCGCATCGACGGCAGCACGGCACGCGTGACGTTCAGCAGCCCGAACACGTTGGTGTCGTAGAGGCGGCGCACTTCGTCGGCGCTGGCCTCCTCGACCGCGCCGAGCAGGCCGTAGCCGGCGTTGTTGACCAGGATGTCGATGCGGCCGAAGCGGGCCAGCGCAGCCTCGGCGGCGGCCGCGGCCTGCGCCTCGGACGTGACGTCGAGCGCGAGCGCCAGCAGGCCGGGCTGCGCGCCGAAGCGCTGCTGCAGCGACGTGGCATCGCGCGAGGTCGCGACGACGGCGTCGCCCTGCGCGAGGGCTGCTTCGACGATGCGTGCGCCGATGCCGCGGGCCGCGCCGGTGATGAACCAGACGCGCTTGAAATCGGAGGAAGTGGAGCTCATGGCGATGTCCTTGCGGAGGTGATGGAGTGAGCGAACTCTAGGCAAGCGATTGCAAGTCAACTAGCCCACAATCAATGGTTTCATCCGCAAGCAGATCGTGAGAATCGACCATGGCCTTCAACGAACTCCGCGCCATCGCCACCTTCGTCAAGGCGGTCGAGCTGGGCAGCCTGCGCCAGGCCGCGACGGCGCAGGCGATCACGCCGCAGGCCGCGAGCCAGGCGCTGGCGCAGCTCGAGGGGCACCTGGGGGTGCGGCTGATCCACCGCACGACGCGGCGGCTCAGCCTGACCGAGGAAGGGCAGCAGTTCCTCGACGCGGCGCAGCCGGGGCTGGCAACACTGCAGCGGGCGCTGCACGGTGCGCGGCGCGGGCGCGACGAGATCGCCGGGCCGCTGCGCATCGTCGCGACGCGCTCGCTGATGCTGCCGGTGCTGTGGCCGGTGCTGGCGGAGTTCTGCGAGCGGCATCCCGACATCGAGCCCGACGTGCAGCTGGACGATCGCCTGGGCAACTGGGTCGAGGACCGTGTCGACGTCGGCTTCCGCGCCGGCACGCCGCCGGCCGACGGCGTGATCTCGCGCCGGCTGTTTCCGCTGCAGCTGGTGGTGTGTGCGACGCCGGGTTACCTGGCGAGGTACGGCACGCCGCGGCACATCGACGACCTGGCGCAGCACCGCTGCAGCGGCTTCCGGCATCCGGCGACCAACAAGGTGATGCCGTGGGAGTTCAAGGTCGGCGCCGAGATCGTCGCGCGCGATTTCGCGCCGGTGCTGTGCACCAACGATGTCGAGCTGGAGGCGAACGCGGTGCTGTCAGGCCATGCGATCGGCCAGCTGGTGGGCGTGACCGCCGCGCCGCTGGTGCGCAGCGGCCAGCTGGTGCCGGTGCTGACCGAGCATGTGGCCGAGCACCTGAGCCTGTACCTGTACTACGGCAGCCGCATCGCGCAACCGGCCCGCGTTCGGGCCTTCATTGACCTGGTGGTGGAGCGGGCGGCGGGGAATGCGGCGTACTTCCTGGAGCCGCATGAGCTGAGTGGCACGAAGCGGCGCAGGAAAGTGAACTGAGTGCACGGAAGGTGAAGGAAATGAGGACATGACAACGGGCGCGATTTGATAGCTTGCAACGCCGTCCCGCCACCGATGCCCTTCTACTTCAAAGTAGCACCCAGTGCTAGACTTTCATGCCCGTCACCTCGTCGCAGGTCTTCAAGACCGCCTGGTTTGCAAAGGCAGCCAGCAAATCGAAGATTCCCGATACCGATTTGTGTGCTGCCGTGCTGCAGGCGATGCGAGGCCAGGCAGAGGATCTCGGTGCAGGGGTATTCAAGAAGCGACTCAACGACAACCTGCACCGATCCATCCTTCTGGCGAAAGGCGGTCGTCGTTGGGTGTTCGAATTCCTCTTTGCAAAGAGCGACCGCGCGAACATCAGTGATGAGGAGCTGGCGGCATTCAGGAAGCTCGCTCGCGTCTACGCCGCGTTGGATGAATCACAAGTGACTGAGTTGATCGCGAGCGGACAGTTTGTGGAGATTTGCAATGCCGACAAAGCGTAAATTCAAAAGCGATGCCTTCGAGGCCATCCATCAATCCGCGAGCGCGCTCAGGCAGATTGGAGCCATCGACAAGGCAACGATGCGTCAATTCGACGAAACCTGCGTGTCAGCGCCGCCGGCCATCAGCCCGATCCAGATCAAGCGCATCCGCGAAAGCGCCCACGTCAGCCAACCGGTATTCGCGCTCTACCTGAACACCAGCGAATCGACCGTACAGAAGTGGGAGGCTGGCACCAAACGCCCCAGCGGCATGGCGCTCAAGTTGCTCTCGATCGTGCGCAAACACGGCTTGCAGGTTCTCACCTGAACCAGCCGTTCACGGCTTCGGAATCCGGATCCGGCTGATCATCAGCGAGCCGGAGAGCCCGAACAGCAGCACCAGCGGGTGGAAGTAGTGTTCGCCGACCATCACCTCGCCGAACCACAGGTTCGGGCCGAGCGCGCCGGCCGAGGCGGCCGCCGCGAGCATCAGCACCAGCACGATCGAGGTCGGGATCGGCGTGCCTTCGAAGTGCGTGACCTTGCCGCTGTCGTCCGACAGCGCCTCGGCGGTGACGTTGTAGCGCGCCAGGCGCGACACGCCGCAGGCGACGAAGTACGCCAGCACGATGCGGTCGTACAGGCCACGCATGCCGCAGCCGTAGGCGATGATCGCCGGCGCGACGCCGAACGAGATCACGTCGGCCAGCGAATCGAGCTCGCGGCCCAGCGCCGACGCCTTCTGGCGCCAGCGCGCGACGCGGCCGTCGAGGATGTCGAACACCAGCGCGGCGATCACCAGGCCGCAGGCGAAGTGGATGTGCACGACGTTCGCCGTCGCGAGGTAGGACATCATCGAGAACAGCGCGCCGGTGCCGGACACGGCATTGCCGAGCGTGAACCAGTCCGCCAGGTGGAACTCGCGGATCATCGAAAACGGCTTCGGCTTCATGCGCTGGCGCTCCTCGTCGGTCGGGCGGGCAGTTTAGTTGACTGCCCGCCCCCACCGCATCAAGGGGCCCAGGCGTTCTCCACCGCCCAGCGCGTGTCGGCATCGAAGCTGCCCGACGTGTTCCACGCCGAGCCGCCGATGCCATCGGCGATCCACACCTCGGCCGCGTAGTGGCGCAGGTAGCGCCCCGGGTAGTTGTAGGACGCAAAGCGGGTCCCCGCGCTGCCGTCGGCCGTCCCCTGCGCGCAGAAGGTGGCATCGGCACGGTACAGGTCGCCGGCCTGCAGCGCGTCGCGCCGCACCCGCGAGTTGCTGTGGCGCAGGTACTCGCCCGGGAAGTTGCGCGACTCGAACGAGTAGCAGCTGCCATCGGCCAGCCCCGGCACCATGCGCCAGCTCGCGTCCGCCTTCAGCGTGCTGTCGCTCGCGGCCGTCACCACCTCGGTGAAGGCCAGCGCATCCTGGTGACGCACGTAGCGGTTGTCGTAGCCCGGCGTCAGCACGCGCAGCGAATGCACGGTGTTCGGCGCCACCACCACGCTGCTGCGCCACCAGCCGGCCTGCGGCGACCACGACGCATCGGCGCGGAACAGGCTGGTGTCCTGGAACGGGTTCAGCCAGACCTCCGCGTTGGCATGCCGGATGTAGTAGCCCGGGTTGTTCTTCGACTCGAGCGAGATGCCACCGTTGCCGTCCAGCGCCTTGCGGGCGCAGAACGTGGCGTCGGCCTTGAACAGCGCGCTGTTGTCGTTCGGGTCGATGCGCAGGCGGAAGGCCTGGTGGCGCAGGAACTGCCCCGGCTGGTTGACCGACTCGAAGGACAGGCAGCTCGCGTCGCCCAGCCCGTTGACCACCTTCCACGACGCGTCCTTCTTCAGCAGCTCGCTGCTGGCGGCATCGACCACCTCGGTCACGCCCAGGCTGTTGGCGTGGCGGATGAAGCGGTTGGTCACGCCCGGCGTCACGGTGCGCAACGAGTACGAGGTGCCGCGCCGCAGGAAGGGCACGCCGTCGATCAGCGCCTGGTGCGCCGCCCGGACCTGCGCGAAGTCCATCTTCCTGACCTGGCGGTCATAGGTCAGGAACCCGTTCAACTCGTCCTCGACGTCCGAGATCTCGGTGTACACCGCGGCACTCAGGCCGCGGGAAGACACCAGCTCGCGCAATCCTTCCACCTGTTGCAGGTAGACGTTGGTCAGCGTCGTCGAGTCGGGGTAGAGGTTGTAGCAGCAGGTCGAGGCCGGGTTCCACATGTGGCCGTCCACGCGCAGCCCGTTGCCGCCGAACTCGCCCAGCACGGACAGCCGGTTCGGCTGCCAGGCCGGCGCACTCGGGCCCGGGTAGTCGTGGTTGTCGATCAGGTCGCCAGCCCCCTGGTCGCCCGGGGCGAAGTTGATGCCCGAGTGGGTGTCGATCAGGCGGCTCGGGTCCCAGCCCTTGAAGACGCCGGCCATGCGGACCATGTCGAAGTCGCCCCAGCTCTCGTTGAAGATCACCCAGGTGATGACCGACGGCGACGAACGGTGCTCGTCGACGATCTCGCGGTCTTCGGCCTCCACCTTGGCGCGCACCGCGGCGCTGGTCTCGGCGTCCCAGGCATGCGGCATGTCCTGCCAGACCAGGATGCCCAGCTTGTCGGCCCAGTAGAACCAGCGCTGCGGCTCGACCTTGATGTGCTTGCGGACCATGTTGAAGCCCAGGTCCTTGATGGCCACCAGGTCGGATTTCAGCGCCTCGTCGGTCGGCGCGGTGTACAGGCCGTCGGGCCAGAAGCCCTGGTCGAGCGGGCCGTACTGGAACACGAACTTGCCGTTGAGCAGCGGACGCGGCACGCCGTTGACATTGCCGATCGCGATCGAGCGCATGCCGAAGTAGCTGCCGACCTCGTCGACCACGCTGCCGCCGCTGCGCACGCGGACCTTCAGGTCATACAGGAAGGGATCGGTGGGCGACCACAGGTGCGCATTCGGCACCGGCACGGTGAACTCGACATCGCCGCTGCCGGTGGCCGTACCCACCTGGGCGCCACCGGTCGAGGCCACGGCCTCGATCGAGGTACCACCCAGGTTGCTGCCGCGCACGACGATGCGCAGCCGGTTGTTCGCCACGTCCGGCGTCATGTCGAGCCGCGTGACGTGCGGTGCCGCGACCGGCTCCAGCCACACCGTCTGCCAGATGCCCGAACTCGGCGTGTAGAAGATGCCGCCAGGGTTCAGCGTCTGCTTGCCCAGCATGTCATCGCCGGTGGTCGGGTCGAACGCGCCGACGACCAGGTCGTTGCTGCCGCTGCGCAGCCAGGGCGTGATGTCGAAGCTGAACGCGTCGTAGCCGCCGCTGTGCTGGCCGACCTGCTGGCCGTTGACGTAGACGGTGGCCTTGCGGTCGACCGCGCCGAAATTCAGCTTCACGCGCTTGCCGCCCCAGCCGGCCGGCACGCTGAACGTGCGCTTGTACCAGAGGTTGCGGTCGTTCATGCGCTGGATGCCGGAGAGGTAGGACTCCACCGGGTACGGCACCTTGACCTGCTCCGGGTTGGCCGGAAAGGCCGGCGCGGTGGCCGGCGGGCTGTCGGCGTCGGGCGCGGCGCTGCCGCCGTTGTAGTTCCAGGTGCCGTTGAGGTTGAGCCAGTCGGCGCGTGTCAGCTGCGGGCGCGGGTACTCGGGCAGCGGCACCGCGGCCTGCTGGGCGGCAGCGGTCCACGGCGTCGTCAGGCGCGCGCTGACGGCCTGGACGGATTCGTGGGAGGGGCTCGCCTGCTGCGGAACGTCGGTGGCTGCGGATTCGCTGCCGCCGCCGCAACTCGCGGTGATCAATGGGACGAGCAGAGTCGCCAGCCATCGCCGGTAGGTGGTGTTCATCGTGTCTCCTTCTGTGGCCTCGGAACGGGGTGTCTGCGGCACCAGCCCGATGACGGACGGCTCGTGCCAGGGCACGGCGCATCGCTAATAATTGACTAATATTAGGCGCACGGCGACCGCTGCGCGTCAACTGCGCAGATGCAAGGCCGTGTGATGGGAATGGGCTTGGAGGGACTCAGCCGACGGTCTGTCGCAGCACCAGCCGGCCATCGACCTTGACGCGACGGCGACGGCCGCCGGGCGCGGCGACCTGGGCCAGCAGCATCTCCACCGCGAGCCGCCCCATCTCGTAGTTGGGCAGCACCAGCGTGGTCAGCGGCGGGCTGGTGTGGCGTGCGATCTCCTGGTCGTCGTAGCCGATCACCGCCACGTCGCGCGGCACCTGTCTGCCCAGCTCGCGCAGCGCCGCGAGGCAGCCGACGGCCATCAGGTCGTTGGCACAGAAGATCGCCGTCGGCGCCTTCGGCTGCTTCATCAGCGACAGCGTGTGGTCGTGGCCCGAGGCGACATGCCAGTCGCCCTCGCGCACCAGCGCGGCGTCGTWGGCGATGTCGGCGCTCGCGAGCGCGCGGCGGTAGCCCTTCAGCCGATCGTGCGCAGCATCCATCCAGGGTTCGCCGTTGATGAAGGCGATGCGCCGGTGGCCGGCGTCGAGCAGGCACTCGGTCGCGGCGAAACCGCCCAGCACCTCGGAGGGCTCGACCGACGAGAAGCGCGGCTCGCCGCCCGATGCAGGCTCCACCTCGCTGCAGTTCAGCAGCACCGTGGGCACGCGGCCGAGCTGCGGCGGCACGCTGACCTGGCGCGTGAAGATCGTCGAGTAGACGACACCGACCAGCGCCGGGTTGGCCAGCATCGTCGACAGCACGGCGGCCTCGATGCCGGCATTCGAGCGCGTCGCGAACACTGCCACCAGCGCGCCCTGGCTCCAGGCCTCGTCCTTCGCGCCGTCGATCGACAGCACCGGGTGCGGGCTGGTGGAGATCTCGTCGACCAGGTAGAGGATCAGCGGCGTCGCAG
>NZ_JBFUFQ010000072.1:0-26704 GCF_056403355.1 Rhizobacter sp. P2_H3
TGACCGCACCGGCCGGCGAGCCACAGCCTCCCCACCCGCGCCTTTGCCCGCACAAGCACAAAACGACGAACAAGAATATGATCAGTGTCATATTAACAAGCCCGGCAGGCAGACACCGATGGCACGCCACGCCAACACCCGGAAGGAAGAAACCCATGAGCGCATCGTCGAGGCCGCCGCCCGCGCGATCCGCCGCCATGGCTACGCCGGCCTCGGCGTCGCCGACGTGATGAAGGACGCCGGGCTCACACACGGCGGCTTCTATGCGCACTTCGAATCGCGCGATGCACTGCTCGTCGAAGCGCTCGAACACGCCGGCCGCGAGAGCGCCGACAACGTCGCACGGTCTACCGCGCAACGCGCCGCCCGAGGCGTCAGCCCGTTCCGCGCCCTCGTCGATGCCTACCTCGCCGATCGCCACCTCGTGTCGATGGACAGCGGCTGCCCGGTCGCCGCGCTCGGCTCCGACATGCCGCGCCAGTCCGAGCTCGTGCGCGAGGCCTCCGCGCAGCGCGTGCGCCGCCTCGTCGATCGCGTGACGACTGCCTTGCCCGAGACGCACCGCGCCGCCGCCGGCGTCATCACCGGCACGCTGGTCGGCTCGCTGCAACTGGCCCGTGCGCTCGGCAACACCACCGAAGGCCGTGCCCTGTTGTCGGGCTCACGCCAAGCCCTGCTGCTGCAGTACGACACCGCAACACCTTCCGAGCAAGCCCCATGAGCATCGCCACCCCCGTCGTTGTCGAACCACCCGCCCCGCGCACCTCCCCGTGGCCCGTCTTCTGGGTCGCGAGCGTCGCCGCCTTCCTGGTGTCGCTCGACAGCACGATGCTGTACGCCGCCTTCGGCGCGCTGCGTGCCGGCTTTCCGCAGGCCACGGCCGCCGACATGTCGTGGGTGCTCAACGCCTACACCGTCGTCTACGCCGCAATGCTGATCCCCGCCGGCGGGCTCGCCGACACGCACGGCCGCAAGCGGGTCTTCCTGTTCGGCGTCACCGTGTTCATCGCCGCCTCCGCCGCCTGCGGCCTCGCCGGCAGCGTCGGCTGGCTGATCGCCGCGCGCGTGCTGCAGGCCGTCGGCGCGGCCCTGCTGACGCCGGCCTCGCTGTCGATCGTGCTCAATGCCTTCCCGCAGGAGAAACGAGCGCTCACCGTGAGCCTGTGGGGCGCGGTCGCCGGCTTCGCGGCCGCCGTCGGCCCGAGCCTCGGCTCGCTCGTCGTCGAGACCGTCGGCTGGCCCTGGGCCTTCTTCATCAACCTGCCGATCGGCGCGCTGTCGCTGTGGCGCGGCGCCGCGCTGCTCGGCGAATCCCCGCGCTCGGCCACGCCGCGCAAGGTCGATGCGGTCGGCATGGCGCTGCTGATCGTCGCGGTCGGTGCCATCGCGCTGGCCATCGTCGAATCCGAATCGCCGGCCTGGACGCGCGCGCAGCTGCTCGCCGCCGGCAGCACCGGCGTGATCGCCCTCGTCGCGTTCGTCATCTGGGCCGGCCGGGTGCGCGAYCCGCTGGTCGACCTCGGCCTGTTCCGCCACCGCACCTACAGCGCCGTCAACGCCGCCACGCTCGCCTTCGGCATCGCGTTCGCGATGATGTTCTTCACGTTCTTCTTCTACATGAGCAACGTGTGGCACTACAGCCAGGCACTGGCCGGCATCGCGATCGCACCGGGCCCGCTCACCGTGATCCCGGTCGCCATCGTCACCGGCCGCCTCGCCGGGCGCCTCGGCCACCGGCCCTTCCTGGTCGGCGGCGCCCTGCTCTATGCCGTCGCCGGCCTCTGGTTCATGACGATGCCCGGCCTCGAACCCGCCTACCTGACGCACTGGCTGCCCGGCCTGCTGCTGAGCGGCACCAGCGTCGGCATGGTGCTGCCGTCGCTGTCGGGGGCGGCGGTCAGCAAGCTGCCGGCACAGCACTATGCGGTCGGCAGCGCCGTCAACCAGGCCACGCGCCAGATCGGCGCCGTGATCGGCGTCGCGATCACGGTGCTGCTGCTCGGCCACGGCGTCGTGCAGCGCAGCGATTTCAACGCGGTCTACGGGCTGCACATCGGCCTCGCGCTGCTGACGGCCTTCCTCTGCCTTTTCGTCAACACCCGGCCGGCACCGCGGCCGTCCTGAAGCGGCGTGAGCCGAACGGCATCAGCCGTTCGCGCGTTGCTCCGCTATCGCCGCCACGAACTCGACGAACGCGCGCAGCCGGCCGGCATTCCGCAGGTCCTGGTGGTAGCCCATCCAGACCTCACGGCCGGGCGGCGGCTCGGCCCGCGTGATGCGGCGCAGCCCGGGCATCCCCTCGGCCAGCGCGCACGGCAGCACCGCCACGCCGGCACCGGCCGCGCACAGGCGCGCCTGCGCTTCGCGGCTGTTGCTGCCGAACGCCGTGCGCGCCTCGGGGAAGCTGCGCTTGAGCCACGCCACGTCGGGCATGTCGTCGAAGGCGCTGTCCATCGTCACCAGCCGCAGGCCCTGGCCGCGCCGCGGCAGCAGGCCCCGGCGGGTGCTCGCGACGTACAGGCCGTAGTCGAGGTGCATGAAGCGCCGCTGCACGACCTCGGGCTCACTGAACGGGGCGATGCGGAACACCAGGTCGGCCTCGCGCCGCGCCAGGCTGAACAGCCGGCTGTCGGTGATCAGCTCGATCGTCACCTGCGGGTGCTGGTCCATGAACGCGGCGCACCACGGCGCGAGCAGGTGCACGCCGAACCAGTCCGACGACGAGATCCGCAGCAGGCCGCTCAACGCCACCTGGCCGTCGGCGAGGCGGCGCTCGATCGCCAGCGCTTCCTCCTCGATGCGCTGCGCATGCTGCAGCACCGACTGCCCTTCCTCGGTCAGCACGAAGCCGGCGCTGCCGCGCTGGAACAGCCGCTGGCCGAGCGACTCCTCGAGCGCGCGCAGGCGCCGCCCCATCGTCGGCTGCGTCTGGCCGATGCGCCGCGCGGCACCGCCGAGCGAGCCCTCGCGCGCGACCGCGAGGAACACCTTCACGTCGCTCCACTCCATGTCGTCCTTCACTCCCCTTCCAGCCCACACCACCGCCGCCTTCGTCGATGCGGCCGGCGCGCCCTTCACCGTGCGCGAGATGCCGATGCCGTCGGCCGGCGCGGGCCAGGTCCTCGTCGAGGTCCGGGCCAGCGGCCTGAACCCGCTCGACGCGAAGATCCGAGCCGGCCAGGCCGCCCATGCGCGGCAGCCGCTGCCGGCCGTGCTGGGCATCGACATGACCGGCACCGTGCGCGCGGTCGGCGCCGGCGTATCGCATCTGCAGCCGGGCGACGAGGTGTTCGGCATGGTCGGCGGCGTCGGCGGGCATGCGGGCACGCTGGCCGGCTTCATCGCGGTGGATGCACGGCTGCTGGCGCTGCGGCCGGCCGCGCTGTCACCGCGCGAGGCAGYCGTGCTGCCGCTGGTCACGATCACGGCGTGGGAAGGGCTCGTGGATCGCGCACGGGTGAAGCCCGGTGATCGCGTGCTGGTGCACGGCGGGGCCGGCGGTGTCGGGCACATTGCGGTGCAGTTGGCGCGTGCGCATGGGGCCGAGGTGTGGGCCACCGGCAGCGCGGCGCAGCTCGACGCGATCCACCGGCGTGATCACGCCAACTGGGGAGAAGCCGGAAGCGCCGCACTGAACTGATGCCCCGGCCCGCCATCGACCGGCGTTGCGACGACGGTCAGGCACAGCCGGCCCTCGGCCACTTCGGCCGCGCAGCGGATGCGTCCTGCGAGGCCGGTGCAGGCCGACGCCTGGCTGATCAGGCTCATCAGCGTCTGGATGAGGAACGTCGGGTCGGCGTCGATCCTCAGGGGGCCGGAGATCGTCAGGTCCAGGGTCTGCGCCCGCTCCTCGACGGCGGGTCGGCAGGCGTCCACGGCCACGCCGATGGACGCGGCCGCGTCGAAGCTCTGCCGCCCCGCCGGCAACGGGGCCTCGCCACGCGACGGGGGATCGAGAAGCCCGCTCACGAGACCCAGGATCTTGTCGACCTGTTGCTCGATGATCGCCTGGGCGCGCGGCAACAAGGTGCTCGCGGCGTCCGGCCTGCCCAGGGCCGCGGCGGCCAGCCGGATGGGTGCGAACGGACTGCGCAACTCGTTGGCCACCCAGGCCAGCAAGGTCGCCTGTCGGCGCCGCGTTTCCTCTGCCGCGGCCAGCAGCTCCTGCGCACCGAGCGCGGCCATCACCAGCTGTTCGTTCGCTTCGCGCAGGTGCGCCTGCTGCAGCTCGTGGCCGGCCATCTCCAGCTCGTGGTGGGTCATCCGCTGGTGTTGCGCCCGGACGGACGGGGCCGGCAGGCTCGACTGGCCGGTGGCCTGGTCCGCGTAGAACACGAACCCGCCGAGCGCCTGCTTCTTGGCGAAGTACATCGCCTGGTCGGCGCGGTCGATCAAGGTCTTGGCATCCGCCCCGTCCTCCGGATAGACGCTGATGCCGATGCTCGCCGTCAGGCGCAGGTCAGCACGGCCGGCGGGATCGTGTTCGCGCAGGGCCGCGTTCACCTTCTCCGCGACGATGGCGGCGTCGGCCGCCAGCGCCACCTCGGCGAGCACGATCAGGAATTCGTCACCCCCATGGCGACTGACGGTGTCGGTCTCGCGCACGACCGTCCGCAGGCAATCGGCCACCCGCTGGAGCGCCTGGTCGCCTGCGGCGTGACCCTGCTCGTCGTTGACCTGCTTGAAGCCGTCGAGGTCGAGAAAGAGCAACGCGACGCGGTTGCCATGCCGCTTCGAATTGAAGATCGCGCTCTCCAGGCGGTCCAGCAGCACCGCGCGGGTGGGCAAGCCCGTCAAGGGATCGAGCCCGCCCGTCTGCGACGCCTTGTCGCGCGCGACGTTGGCAATCTCGGCATCGGTGATGGCCCCGAGCGCGCTCACCATCAAGCGCTCGTTGGCCTCCAGCAGCTGCGCCGCCCGGCCTTCCTCCACCTGCCGTTCGGCGCGGACGACATCCTGCAGCAACTGCGTCAGGACGGTGCGCATGGTCGTCACCTGCGCATTCAGCCGGTCCAGCTCGGCTTGGGCGTCCGTCGCCGCAACGCCTGGAAGATCGGGAGCGTCGGTCATGGTGACGATGCCCGCATGCCCGGACTCAGGAACGCTTGCCGGGTCCGGCGGCCGCCAGCTTCGTCGTGGGCCGGCCCCCGAGCAGCCCTTCCTGGTCGGCCAGCATCTCGCCGATGTGGATGCCATCGCCGTCGATGCTGTACGCACGAAGCTGGTCCGAGTGGGCGCTGGCCCGGACCTTGACCACCGCCATCACCCGCCGCAGCCGGCTGTCGATCTCGATGTAGCGCTGCACGATGATCGCGTCCGTCATGAACGCGGTGCCGTAGGGGCTGAAGCGAAGATCGGTGTAGCGGTCCTCGAGTTCCGAGGTCATCAGCACGGTGACCCCCGCACTGGCCAGCGTGATGACGAGGTTCGACAGCGATTCGCGGAAGTCCTCGCGGAACGTCGGCGCCAGTGCCAGCTCGAAGCCGGACAGCGAATCGATGACCACGCGGGTTGCGCCGAGGCGTCGGATGTTCTGCATCAGCATGTACCCGACCTCGTCGATCGACAGATCGGCGCGGTTCTCCACCACGCCCACCTTCCCGCTCGCGATCAGGTCCGCGACCACGCGGCTGCGCGACCGGCTGGGACTCTGCTCGAAGGCAGCGATGACGCCGGTCTCTCCCGCTCGCACGCCCTCCGCCAGGAAAGCCGCAGCCAGGATGCTCTTGCCGGAGCCGGAAGGCCCCGCCACCAGCAGCGAGTAGCCGCACGGCAAGCCGCCGCCCAGCATCTCGTCCAGGCCCGGCACACCCATCGACAGCCGCCTGGCGAGCGGCGCGGCGTTCGGGTCGCCCGGCGGCGAGATCGCGACGCTGGCCGGTGGAAACACTTCCACACCCGCGTCGGTGATGCGGAACGTGTGCAGGCCCGCCAGCGTGGGTTGTCCACGCATCTTCATGATCTCCATCTTGCGGACCATGGAGTTGCGCTGCACGCTCTGGCGCAGCCAGATGAGTCCGTCCGACACCGTGAACACCGGGTTGGCATCGGTCTCGGTGAAGTACTCGCCGATCAGGAAGGTCGTGGCCTGCCAGCTCGTCATCACCATGCCGAGCTGCTGGACGAACTGCTGCAGGCTGTTGTGGGGGTTGCCGTCGGTCTCGCTGGCCAGCACGACCGACCGGAAGGAATCCACGAAGACGAGCGCCGGGCTGTGCCGCGTCACCTCGTCGACGATGCGCTTGAGCACGCGGTCGAGGTCGCCCACCACGGCGTCGTCGGAGAGATTGATGAAACGGATCGAGGTGTTGATCGCCTCGGTGTCGAAAAACTCGAACTGCTGCTGGTAGCGCAGCATCTTCAGCGGCGGCTCGCCCAGCACCGTGAAGTAGATCGCCGGGCGCTCGGGTGTCGCCAGCGCGAACATGATCTGGTGCGCCAGCGTCGTCTTGCCGCAGCCCGGCTGGCCTGCGATGAGGTTGAAGGAGAACTCCGGCAAACCGCCACCAAGAATCTCGTCCAGGCCGGGCACCTTCGTGGCCAACCGGTTGATCGTTACTTTGCTGGTCATGACGTGGTGTCCTGCGCGGACGGACCGCTCAAAAGGGTGGCCCATGCGGGGCGAAGCAATCGTTCGGTGAGCGACGGGCCGACCAGGGTGGTCAACAACGCGTGGAAGGTCTGCAGGATCAGGGCGCCCTGGTCGGCGGCGTCGATGGCCTCCTGCTGTGCCAGCGCGCTCTTCAGCGCCTCGAAATCCATCGCGGTGGGAACTCCTTCCTTGGTGAGGATCAGCCAGGAACCGCTCCCGCGGGCAAGGTGCACCGTGCGCTGGTGCAGCGCGGCAACGCCGCGCTTGCCGATGATGGGCGTCAAGGCCTCGTCGATGCCTTGCAAGGCCACGCTGACCGATTCGGCGACCTGCAGCGAAGAGGCGCCGTCTCGCACTGTCCTTTTCAGGAAGATCGCAATTCCATCGCTCTCTGGACTGGGCATGTGTCACACGCCGGCAAGCAGCGTCGCATTCATTGAGGGACTGCCGGACCTGGGGCGTTCGAACGGCATCACGCGCTGGAGCCAGGAAGGCTTGAACGTCGCATGGACGGCCACGCGGGTCTGTACGCTACCGCACATTGGGACCCTCATGCCTCGTCGCGACGCACGCAGATGCGCGGCAACCGAAGCTCGAAGCGGGTGGCCCCTTCGTCAGATGAGACATCCACCGTGCCGCCGTGGGCCAGGGCGATCTCGCGGACGACGTACAGACCGAGGCCGAGATTGGCCCCGGCCACCTGGGAATCGGCATCCCCTTCGTCGCTGCCGGCGCGCACCAGCGGATCGAAGAGGCTGGGCAGCAGGTCGGCAGGAATGGGTTTGCCGTGATTCTCGACGGCCAGCAGGACTTCGTCGGCGCGTGTGCCATCCAGGATGACGCGGACCGGCGAGCTGGGGAATCCGTACTTCAAGGCATTGAACACCAGGTTGGACAAGGCCTGGTGCAGGCGCCGGGCGTCCCATTCACCCTGCAGGTCGCCCAGCACGGTCAGCTGCAGGACTCTTCCGGGCGTGATCGCATCGATTTCCTGCAAGGTGTTCTGGGCGAACTTGTCCAGATGCAGAGGCGCCGGACTGACGGGCAGGCCCGACCCCAGGCGGTGGCGCGTGTACTCGACCAGGTCGTCCAGCAGGGCCTTCATCTGGCCGACGCTGCGCTTCACCACGGCGAGTTGGGGCGCGTCGTCGGGGCGGGTGCGCAGCGCCAGGGCCGCGTAGGCCGAGATCGTGCTGAGCGGCCCTCGCAGGTCGTGGCCCAGCATCCCGAGAAACAGGTCGCGCGTGCGGTTCACCTCCAGCACGAAGACGCTCAACGACTCCGCGATGGCCTGGTCCACGGCCTCGTTGAAGCGCGTCACGTCGTCGAGATCCTGGAGGGCCAGGGCTTCGCCCTGTGAAGCGCGCCACAACCTCAACACCGTCGCGCGCAGCGCCCGGTATTCGGCCACCATCTGCTCCACCTCGAAGCCCTGTCGCTCGCGCTGTCGGGCATGGCTGCGCGACGGGATGCTTCGCAGGGGGGCGGGCGTGTCGCTCTGGCCTTCCGACTTGGCTTGCCGCTCGTCGTCGTCCTGCGGACGGCGCATGTCTTCGGCGATCTCCTGCAGGATCAGCCTGCCGTGGTCGAGCAGGCCCACCTCGTCGATGCTGGCCGCGGCGGGCATCTGGCTGGCGGCGAAAGCGACCCAATCCCGCAGGATGGCATCGAGGTTGGCGTGGATGAAGCTCGACAGGCGCATTCGCCATTCTGCGCCCTGCGCGGAACCGCTGGAGCCTCAGCGCTGCGGGTACTCGAGTTCCGGGTACCAGTCGACGCCCCGGCCGCCGGGCGTCATGTCGAGCACGATCCAGATCGGCATCACTTCGGGCGCGCCGCGCGGGTCCTGGCCGGGGTCGGCGCTCTCGGGTCCCATCTCGTCGCCCCAGGTGTGGCGGATGACGCCGTCGCGGCGCGTGAAGACGTTGAAGCCGGCGTTGTCGCCGGTGCTCGCCGGGTCTTCGTCGGCGTAGTCGCGGTTGAAGTCGTTGCCGCCCGACGAGTACAGGCGCAGGTGGCGCCAGCCGCGTTCCTTCCTGAAGGCCAGGATGCGGTCGATCGGCGATCGGGCGATCACCGAGAACGCGACGCGCTGCAGGATGTCGGGCATCTCGCCATCGAACGCGCTGAGCATCGAGGTGCACATCGGGCACGGCCGCTTGCGCTGCGGGCCGTACATGAAGTTGTAGATGACCAGCGTGTCGTGCTCGCCGAACATCTGCGACAGCGTAACGGGGCCCTGCTCGCCGTCGAACCGGTAGTCGTGCGGCACGACGCCGCCCGGCGGCAGCGCGCGGCGCTGTGCGGCGACGCGCTCGTTGAGGCGGCGCAGCTCGATCTCCTGCTCGAGCAGGGCGTTGCGGGCGGCGCGGTACTCGGGGCTTTCGCCGGGGAAGCGGCGCCTGGACTGGGCCAGGTCCTTGGCGGGGCGCAGGGGCGGCTGTGCGGTCATGGGCGTCTCCAGCTGTGAGGTGGTGCCATGACGACGAACGGTGGGGAGCGGAATCGACACGAGGAGCCGAAAAAAAGGCGGGCCAGCGTCATCGCATGGCTGCTTCAGGCACCGACACGCGCTTGCAGATGATCCATCGGAGCCTGCCAGGCATCGTGGTCGTCACTGTCCTGCCACAGTTCCGCCAGTTCGGAGTTCTCGGCAAGGATGCGCG
Organism: Rhizobacter sp. P2_H3; assembly: GCF_056403355.1. Lineage (NCBI taxonomy): Bacteria > Pseudomonadati > Pseudomonadota > Betaproteobacteria > Burkholderiales > Sphaerotilaceae > Rhizobacter > Rhizobacter sp. P2_H3. The sequence goes on from NZ_JBFUFQ010000072.1 coordinate 9,259, forward strand.
CGAGGGCGGCTTGAGCCTTGTCGATCAGCTCGACGGGTGGCTTGAGCTGAACGCTCGCCACCCAGTTGTCGACCGCCTCCGTGTGCGAAGTCTTCTCGCCGGAACGGCCTGCGAGCCTGGCCAGAACCTCGATCGCCGCGATGGCCACGCACGCCTGCGGAGCCTCCAGGTAGTCCTCGCCGGAAGACAGTACAGCGTCGATTGCTTCCTCAATGGGGCCGAGACTGTCGGCTTCTTCAAGCTCGTAGGCCCAATCCGCGGCGTCGTCGTTTCCGAAGGGATCAACAGACCATGCGCCCATGTGCGCTCCTCGATGAATTCCGTGCTGGGACCGGCTCAGCTCCGATGGAACGCATGTTCCGCAATTTCCTGTGCGCGGGCAATGGAAATTCCATGGACTTGATCGATGACCAACGGATCGCGGCCGTGCTCGCCACGGTGGAGGATGACCTTGGGTCGCTGGCCCCCGAGCTGCACCACGACATCGGCCGGCCTCGACTCGTCGTACGGATAGGCCGGAATCGCGTTGCAGACCCAGCCGAAGAAACAGTCTCCGTCGATGGGCTCATCGTAGGTTTCGAAATAGCGGTTGAAGCTCTTCTCGCTCAGCGACACCCAGAGGCCCCACAGGAACGGCTCCTCGATCCCGTGAATCGGCACCTCCAGCACGGCACGGACGAAACGATCGGTTCTGTCCTCATGCGTGATGGTGCAGAAATCGCTGCTCAGCTTTCCCATCGTCGCCTTCTGCTCCTCCGACAGGCTGGCGTACGGATCGGGCATGCGGAACGCGATGCTCGGAGAGCCCTCGTGGATGTTGTCGCAACTGCTGCACTTGAACGCGAAGATGGCTGCCATGGTGGTTGGGCTCAAGAAGTGATACGGAACCAGAAGGGTCAGGCTGCCGGAAGATCATCGACGCTCTTTGCGCCCCGGCTCTGCAGCAGCGACGCAAGCTCCTGGTACCGATGGGTCAAGGCCACGTCGAGCGGCGTGCGCCCGCCGTCCACCCACGCTTCCGCTGCGGCCGTCAGGCCGGCACCGCGGTCGATCAGCGCCATCGCGATCGGAATGGCATTCACGGCGCAGGCCCGATGCAGTGCTGTGAAGTCCGGATACCCGCGGGCTTCGATATCGGCCCCTCGCACCAGCAGGACCTCGACCAGTTGCAAGGCGACACTCGGCGATCGCTCGAACAATTCGATGGCCGTGTGCAGCGCCAGGCAACCCTGGTCGTTCCGTTGATCGGGGTTTGCACCCAGATCCAGCAGCACTTGAACCAGTTCGCACTTCTCGTAGAAAACAGCTTGCTCCAGCGCGTATTCGGATGAGACGGCATCCGGCGCATTCACCAGTTCAGGCTGCTGGCGAATGAACGCGATCACATCCGCCTCTGAACGATCGCGCAGCAGGTCGCCCCAGGATTCGATGGGCGGCACCGGCTGGGAGTCAGCTCGCCTGTTCATCGATGGCCCTTTCGTAGACCGCGAGATCGATGGCGGAGAAGCAGCAGAACACCACCTCTTCCAACTCGGGACACTGCGCAAGATGGCCGCGCACCGTGCGGACCGCGACCTGCGCCGCCAAGTCGATCGGATACCCGTAGATGCCGGTGCTGATGCTCGGGAATGCCAATGACCTGACACCTTTCGAGCCGGCGACTTCGAGCGACCTCCGGTAGCAGGACGCCAGCAGATCCGCCTCACCGTGCTCGCCACCCCGCCAGACCGGCCCGACGGTGTGGACGATGTACTTCGCCTTCAACCGGTAGCCCTTCGTCAGCTTCGCATCGCCCGTCTTGCAACCGGCCAGCAGCCGGCATTCATGAAGGAGGTCCGGACCGGCCGCGCGATGGATCGCGCCATCCACCCCACCGCCACCCAGCAACGACGAGTTCGCAGCATTGACGATCGCATCGACGGCAAGGGTCGTGATGTCGGCACGAACGGCGCGAAGCATGGCAGTCATGCCCGCCAGTCTACCGATCCGGTCGCGCCGGCACCGCCGTGCCATACACCGGCTTCAGCACCGGCCCGAACGCGAAGTCGACCATCATCCGCAGGTAGCCGTCCGGCTGGCGCGTCGACAGGCGGGTGCCGTCTGCCGCCGTCTCGTACTCGTAGATGCCGTGCTCCGTCTTCGGAAACACCGCCGTCGCGATCGGCCGCCCGGCCCCTCGCAGCACGGCGAGGCGGCGCGCCGTCTCCGCACTCGGCGCCTCGAGATCATCCTGCGCCAGGATCCACAACTGGGGCACCGTCACGGCAGCGATCGTCGCCATCGGGTCGAACAGCCACGGCGTTCCGGCGTTCAGGTGCTCCGCGAACACCGCCAACTCCTCCTTCGTCTTCAGCCCCAGCAGCAGGTGGCAGAAGTCGCCGCGCACGTCCTTGAACCACGGCTCGCCTGCGTAGCGCTGCCGCACGCGCGCGAACCGGTCGAACACCGCCGGCACCGGGCTCAAGGCCAGCGCACCGCAGGCATCCACCACCTCCATCGCACCGGCCATCGCCTGCGCGCCGTGGCCGGCCGACGTGATGTTCAGCGCGACCGCCTCGCGGTCCTCGTCGAGCACCGACACCGCCAGCCCGAAGCCGACGATGATGAAATCGACCGGCGCGATCTTCGCCGCGAGCGGCGCGACCCAGCCCCCCTGGCTCGGGCCGTGCAATCCGATCCTCGCCACGCGCCGGCCGGCAAGCCGCCGGGCCTCCTGCAGCGCTGCCACCGCATCACGCGCGAGCTGCTCGAAATCCTGCGTGTAGTGCCCGCCAGATGCCCCGGTGCCGCGCTTGTCGTACACGAAGGCGCCGACACCCGCGGCCGGAAAGCGCCGTTGCAGCGAGTCGAAGCGCTTCGCCGAGTCGTGCTCCGAGCCCTGCAGCAGCACGACGACCGGCACCGGCCCGTCACCGGCAGGCATCACGAGGCGGCCCGCGAGCGGCGTGCCGTCACTCGTGAACCGCACGTCGATCGTCGGCAGCGCAAGCCGGCGGCCGTGGACGCCACCGAAGTCGATCCCGGCCTGCGCGCAATCGATGCGCACCTGCCGGCCATCGGGCCGCTGCGTCCAGCCCGGCGAACTGACGCCGGCCGCCGGGCCCTGGGTCTCGAAGGCGCCCGTCGTTCCATCGGGCCTTCGCCAGCGCAGCGAGGTGCCGCGTGACGTGCCCACGTCGACGATGCCGCCATCGTCGAGCCGGTACGCGCCGACACCGCAGTCGACCGCCGGCTCTGCTGCCGCCTGCGACACCATCGGCAGCGCCAGGCTGCACAGCGCAAGCCAAGCCATCGCGCCACGGGAGTGAGATGCTCGTTCAGACATGGGAATCCTGTTCCAGCCAGTGACGCGGCAAGTGTCCCACCCGCTGGCTGAACCGGTCGATCTCCCCGGCCGTCCGGCTGCGCCGCCAGACGGCCTGAAGCGCCCGTTCAGGAATCGAACGCGATGCGTGCCCCCGACCCCGGGGGCGCGCAGGTGTAGGTCGCCTCCTGCCCCGGCACCGTCGCGAGCGCCCGCACGGCGGCGTCGCTGCGCTGGCTGCCGTCGGACGCGACGAAGGCCTGCGCGGCCGGGTTGTAGAGCAGCCCGCGCGACACGCCGCCCTCGACGATGCGCACCACCAGGCTGCACTCGGTGGTCGCGCCGCCCAGCTCCTTCGACGTGAACGGCGTGGCCGCGCGCTGCAGCAGCAGGTTGATGCGGCCCGCCACCGCCGATGCGTTGCCGCTGTTCAGCGTGACCTGCTGGCCGACGATCGGCGCGAGGTCGCTGTCGAAGGCCATCATGAAATCGACCACGTCGCGCCGCGTCGCATCCGGGTCGAGGATCGGGAAGCCGACGGTGAGCTGCGGGTTGAAGACCTTGGCGGTGAAGAAGCGGAACAGCGTGTCGACCGAACCGTCGTTCACGAAGCCGAAACCGCGCACCTGCTCGCCGAGGAAGCCGGTGTCGGGCGCGCCGAAGAACTCCACCCGCGGCGAGCCGAACATGCCGACCTTCTGGTACATGTTGCGCAGGTGCGGGATCTTCACGATCTGCGTGATGCCCTCGAAGCTCGCTCGCCCGCCGGTGCCGAAGAAGCCGCTGGCCGGGTCGAGCCGGTGGCAGCCCTCGCAGGTGAAGGCCGTCTGGTTCATCGTCAGGCCGCCGAGTGCGCCCAGGTCGATGCCGTCCGACGGCCGCGTGCCGCTGTAGAAGCTGCGCCCGCGCTGCTGCGAGGCGGTCAGCGTGTTGTCGAGCTTGCGGATCGGGTTCGGCGGCAGCATCACCGGGATCTGGAAGTCGGCGAACTGCTGCATCTCGGCCTCGCTCAGCGGCGCGGTGCCGCCCAGCAGCCCCTCGAAGGCCACCGCGAAGTTCTTGAACGACAGCGTGCTGTCGGTGCCGCTGCTGCCGAAGATGCCGGTCGCCCGGTCGCCGCGCCAGTGCATCGCGCCGGAGTTGCGCATGCCGCGCAGCGTCTGCGTCGTCATCGGTCCCTTCATCGGGTGGAACTCGTTGGCGTTGTCGCTGCCGTTGACCGGCGACTTCACGCCGAACAGCAGCTTGCCCAGCGCGATCTCCAGCGGCGACGACAGGTTCTTCGTGATCGGGTTGTTGGTGACGCGGTCATCCGGATTGCCGAGGTCCCAGGCCAGGTCGTCGGCATCGCCGAAGGTGTGGCAGCTCGCGCACGAGGCCTCGCCGTTGGCCGAGAAGCGGCGCGCGTCGTACAGGAAGGGCCGGCCGGTGCGCACCGCGGCCGGCTCGGGGTTCTTCATCGCCACCGACGACAGCGTGGCACGCGAGGCCAGGTCGATCACCTTCACCGCGTTGTCGAAGCGCGTGGTGACGTACAGCCGGCCGCGCGCCTCGTCGAGCACCAGCCCGCTCGGGCCGCCGCCGGCCAGCTCGATGTAGCGCGCGCTCGCGCTGCGCGGGTTGAAGCTGTCGTTCTCCAGCTCGGCGGTGTCGAACACGCCGATGCGGCTGGAGCTGAACGCCGCCACGTACAGCGTGCGGCCGTCGCCGGTGACCGCCATGTCGAGCGGCATCGCGAGCGAATGGTTCTTCATCGTCCAGTCGTAGCCGGGGTTGCTTGGCAGCTTCGAATAGTCGATGTGCTTGTTCAGGTGGCGCGGCTGCACCGCCGCGCCCGACAGCACCGTGATGCGCGTCTGCGCGAGCTTGCCCTGCACCGTGTGGCCGGCGTAGGTGCCGGGGCCTTCGAAGCGGGCCTCGTTGATCGCCTCGGTGTTCGAGACGTACACCGCGCCGCTGACCGGGTTGGTGACCATGTTGAACAGCACCGTGCCGACGCCCGACCAGCTGGTCTTCTGCGCCAGCGTGTTGGCGTCGACGGCGAACACGTCGCGGTCGGGCAGGCTGAACTGCACCGCGTTGTTCCAGTTGCGCTTCAGCTCGTCTTCCCAGCGCCCGTTGGCCTTGTTGAACTTGACGATCAGGCCGACCTCGGGCGCCTGCTTGCCTTCGAAATTGGTCTTCGGGCCGGGGTTGCCTCCGGGCACGATCTTGAAGTTCGGCCCCAGGCACGGCAGGTTCGGGTTGAAGCCGCCGCAGATCATTCCCGCCAGCACGGTGGTGGTCTGGTTGCCCGACTTGAAGGCCGCGACGTAGACGGTGCTGCGGTCGGGGCTGACCGCGAGCGCGCGCGGCGTGTCGCTGAAGAAGGTCATGATGCGCAGCGGCAGGCCGCCGAACGTGCTGCCCAGGCTGGCCGGGTTGAACACCCACACGTCGGCGCGCCCGATGCCGGGCGTCGTGAGCTGCGGGTCGCCGGCACCAGGCACGCCGGCGAGCGACGGGTCGCTGCGCTGCTGCCCGCGGTGCGCAGTGGTGATGAAGGCGCGCTCCGGGTTGCCGGCGAACACGATGTCGCGCGGCTCGTCGCCCACCAGCAGCGTGCGCACCACGCGCGGCGTGCCGCCCAGGTCGACGATGCTGACGCTGTCGGACAGGTGGTTCACCACCCACACCTCGGTGTTGCTGCGCACCGCCACCGAGACCGGTTCCAGCCCCACCGGCACACGGGCGGCAAGTTGCAGGCCGGCGCTGCCGATGCTGAAGACGTCCAGCGTGTTGTTGGGCGTGTTGGCGACGAACAGCCGGCTGCGGTCGGGCGACATCGCCATCGGCCGCACCGGGCCGCTCTCGAACTGCATGAAGGACGGCGCCTGCGCGTACGCCGCCAGTGGCATGAACAACAGGGCCATGACGAGGCCCAGCAGTGACCGCAACGACGACGACAACGACAGGGCAGACCGGGGGCTGCCCCGGCCCGGCATGGGATGCGCTTGCATGTGGTGTCTCCTGGTTTCTTTGTTGGTTGGCGGGCTGCCCAAGGGTGGCTCGCCGCACGATCGTACGGAGCGCCCTGCCGGCGCGCCCCCTCCGCAGGGAGGGGGCGCTACACTCCCGCGCCTCCCCACCAGGGCCTCACCTCCCCCGGCCGCCGCGATGTCAGAAACGACGATCGAGCCCCCGCTGCTGGCGCCCTCCAGCGTCTCGCGACCCGCCTTGATGGCGCGGCTCGATGCCGCCTCGAAGCTGCGCCTGGTGCTGGTGGCCGCGCCGGCCGGCTCCGGCAAGACGACGCTGTTGACGCAGTGGTTCCGCAACCGCAGGCAACGGCGCGCGGTGGCCTGGTTGACGCTGGACGGGCCGGTGCCGGGCCCGCAGGCGCTGGCGACGCGGCTGCTGGCCAGCGTGGCCGCCGCCGGCGTGCAGCCTCCGGCCCGCCCCGGCGCCGATGGTGCGGTGCCCACCCTGCAGACGCTGCTCGCGCAGCGCAGCGGCGACCTGCTGATCGTGATCGACGACGTGCAGCACGCGCAGGACGCGCCCTGCCTCGCATTGCTCGACACGCTGCTGGCAGCGTGCGCCCCGGGTGTGCACTGGGTGCTGTCGGGGCGTTGCGTGCCCGGCCTGAACCTGCCCACGTGGCGGCTGCGCGATCAGCTGGAGGTGCTCGACGGCGGCGACCTGGCGTTCGACCTCGGCCAGGTCACGCAACTCGGCCGCAAGCTGATGCCCAAGCCGCTGAGCCGGGAAGATGCCGAGCGATTGCTGGAGATCACGCAAGGCTGGACGGCGGGCGTCAAGCTCGGACTGCTCGTGCACGGCGTCCACGGCGACTTCGACGGCGGCCACGTCGACATCGCCGCCTACCTGCAGCGCGAGGTGCTGAGCGAGCAGGAGGCGGCCTTGCAGGAGTTCCTGGTCTCGACCAGCATCGTCGACGCGATGACCGCCGAGCTGTGCGATGCGCTGCTCGGCCGCGACGGCTCGCAGGCAGTGCTCGAGCGGCTGGAGCGCCACCAGCTCTTCGTCACCGCGCAGGACAGCCACGGCCTCGCGTTCCGCTACCACCCGCTGTTCCTCGGCTTCCTGCGCAGCCGGCTGGCCGCCGACCCGGCGCGCCAGCGCGCCTTGCACGCACGCGCCAGCCATTGGTATGCCGCGCAGCTGCGCTTCACCGAGGCGCTGACCCATGCCTTCCAGTCCGGCGAACCGGCGTGGTGCGCCGAGCTGATGGAACGCGCCGCCGCACGCTGGCAGCAATCGGGCGACATCGCCGAAGTGGTGCGCTGGTGCGAACGGCTGCAGCCGCAGCAACTGCTGGCCCGGCCGGCGCTGGGCATGACCTTCACCACCTGCCTCGTGCTGTGCCGCCGCTTCGACGAAGCGCGCGCGATGCTGCGCCACCTGGCCGCGGACCCGGCGACGCACGACGGCGCGCCGTTCGGCTTCCACCTGCGCACGCTGCAGCAGATCCTGCAGGCGATGCTCGGCGAGCATGCGGCGCTCGGCGTCGAGATGCCGGCCGCCGACGAGAGCGATGGCGACGCCCAGCTGCGTGGGTTGCAACTGGTCAATCGCGCATATGCGCTGTTCTGCGCGCACCGTTTCGATGCCGCGTGGCGGCTCGCGATGCGTGCGCGCGAGATCCTGCAGCCGATCAGCCCGTACGGCGAGGGCTATGCGAGCAGCGTGCTGGCGATGGTGGAGCGGGCGAAGGGCGATTTCGGCTCGGCCGCGCGCCGCGTGGAAGCGCTGTGGGCCGGCACGCGCCACGGCCCGCGCAATGCGGCGTGGGCGAATGCGGCCACCGCGCTCGCCGTGCTGCGCTACGAGACCAACCGGTTGCCGGAGGCGCGTGCACTGTGCGAGGAGCTGCTGCCGCTGGTGGAGGCCGGCGGCACCTACGAGACGCTGGTGGCGGCCGCGCGCACCCAGGCCCGCGTGCATGCGGCCGAGCGCGAACCCGAGGCCGCGATGCGCCTGCTCGACTACCTGCACGGCGTGCTCGGCGGCAGCCACGAGCGGCGCTTCGCGGCGCAGGTGTGCTTCGACAAGGTGCGGCTGTGGCTGGCCCTCGGCGAGCCGCAGCGGGCGCGCGATGCGGCGGCGGAGTTCGGCGTCGTGGACGCGGCCGAATGGCAGGCCGTGCGACCCTATGACGAAGCCTGGGAGCGGCGCGGCATGGCGCAGGCCGCGCTGCTGTCGCATGCGCAGCGGCGCGATGAAGCGCGCGCCGTGCTGCAGGTGCTGAGAGCCAGCGCCGAGGCGGCGGGCCATGTGCTGCGCTTGCATGCGATCGAAGCGGCGCTGGCCAGCAACCTGTGGGAGGCCGGCGCGCGCGACGAGGCGCTGCAGTGCCTGCACCAGTCGCTGCTGCGCGCGCGCGGCCATGCACCGTCGCGCAGCTGGTTCGACGACAACCCGAGCTTCCACCAGGTGCTGGTGGCTGCGCTGGCGATGCCGCAGATGCGCCGGCTTGTGCCGGAGCACGTGCTGCGCGTGTTCGGTGCGGCGCTCGGGCGTGGCGAGGCCCGGGCTGCCCATGCGGTGGATGCGCTGACGGCGCGTGAGCTGGAGGTGCTGGCGCTGCTCGCGCAGGGGCTGAGCAACCAGCAGATCAGTGCGCGGGCACAGATCTCGTTGACCACCGTGAAGTGGCACGTCAAGAACATCTTCGCGAAGCTCGACGTGGGGACGCGGGTGGAGGCGCTGGTTCGGGCTCGGGCGCTGCGGCTGGTCTGAGGCTGCGCGTCGCGGCGGGTGAGGAGGAAAAGACTGAAGTGACCAACGAGCCTTTGTCGTGCAGTCAGTCGCGCGCCCACACCAACAGCAAGTTGTTGGTCGGCATCGCCACCCGTTCGCGCAGCATGAGCCCGGCCTGCGCGGCTTCGTGCTCGACATCCTCGCGCCGGCGCAAGCCCCAGCCGGCATCGCGCACGCGCAGGTCAACGTCGAAGCCCAGGTTGCCGGGCGACGTCTCGACGCCGTCCTCCAGGTAGGGCCCGTAGGTGACCAGCATGCCCTGCGGCGACAGATGCCGCGCCGCGCCGCGCATCAACCCGCCGCAGCAGGCCCACGGCGCCGCGTGGATCATGTTCGCGCAGAAGACGGCATCGACCTGCGCCGGCACGCCGGGCCACTCGCTCGCCAGCACATCGAGCTGCAGCGGCGCGCGAACGTTGTCGATCCCGGCGCACCAGGTGCGGATCGACGGCAGCGTCTCGGCATTGAAGTCGCTCGGCTGCCACTGCCAGCCCGGCAGCCCCGGGCTGCAGTGCGCCGCATGCTGGCCGGTGCCGCTGGCAATCTCCAGCAGCAACCCCCGTGGCGGCAACACGCGCTGCAGTTCGGTCAGGATCGCCGCGCGGTTGCGTTCGGCGGCAGGGCTGTGGCGGCGGGAATCGTCGGTCATGGGGTGCTCATTCTCAACAGGCGCGCCGCTTCTTCGAGCCGCGCATCTTCGATCTCGCGCAGCACGCCGGACAGATCCACCGCGCCGGCCCGCTGTTCGTAGCGGCCGGTCAACGGCGTGCCCGGCGCGAGCAGGCCGCCAGCGTACAGCGACCAGATCTCGGGGCCGTACCGCGTCGGCAGCAGGCTCGGCGCAAAGCGGCCGAAGAAGTCGCGCAGGTTGTCGACGTCGCGCATCAGCATGCGCGGTGCGTGGTTGTTGCCGGCCGCGTCCACCGCCTGCGGCAGGTCGATGATGACCGGGCCGTCACCGGCCAGCAGGATGTTGAACTCCGACAGGTCGCCGTGGATCACGCCGGCGCACAGCATGCGCACCACCTCGCCGATCAGCGTGGCATGGTGCTGCAAGGCCTGCGCTTCGGTGAACGGCAGGTCGTTCAGGCGCGGTGCGGCATCGCCCCGCTCGTCGGCCACCAGGTCCATCAACAGCACGCCGTCGAGGAAGTTGTGCGGCTTCGGCACCCGCACGCCCGCCGCCGCCAGTCGGTACAGCGCATCCACCTCGGCACTCTGCCACGCCGCCTCCTGCTGCTGGCGGCCGAACGCCGTGCCCTTGGCCATCGCGCGCGCCTGCCGGCTGTTGCGCACCTTGCGGTTCTCGGTGTAGTCCACCGCCTGCCGGAAGCTGCGCTTGTGCGCCTCCTTGTAGACCTTGGCGGCGCAGGTCTCGTCGCCGCAACGCACCACGTAGACATCGGCTTCCTTGCCGCTCTTGAGCTGGCGAACGACGCTGTCGATCAAACCTTCGGCAACCAGGGTCTGCAGGCGGGCGGGGATTTTCATCGGGCCGATTCTCAGGCCTTTTTCTGCTCGGGCCTTTTCCGCTCGGGCCCGCGGACTCAGGTCGTCTGCTTCGTCGGCATGATCACCACCTGCTGCAGGTTCACGTGCTTCGGCTGCGCGACGATGAAGCCCACGCTCTCGGCCACGTTCTCCGGTTGCAGGAACTCCATCGTCTTCTCGGCACCGGCCAGCCAGTCCTTCGCGCCCTGGAAGGTCACGTGGCCCTGCAGCTCGGTCGCGACGATGCCCGGCTCGATCATCGACACGCGGATGTTCTTCGGCCCGAGCTCGATGCGCAGGTGCCGCGTCAGGTGGCTCACGTAGGCCTTGGTCGCGGTGTACACGGCGAAGTAGGGGTACAGGTTCTGGCCGGCGATCGACGAGGTGTTCACCAGGTCGACCGTCGCACCCTCGGCCGCGGCCTGCACCAGCTGCGGCACGAACGCATGGATCACGCGCATCACGCCGGTCACGTTCAGGTCGATCTGCTGCTCCCACTCGCCGAGCTTGCGCTCCTCGATCGCGCCCGGAAGCATCACGCCGGCGTTGTTGAAGACCAGATCCGCCCGCCCGTAGGCCGCTGCCACCTGGGCAGCCGCGGCGTCCACCGAGGCCTGGTCGGTCACGTCGACCGGCACCGCGAGGGCCTCGCCGCCGGCCGCGGTGATCTCGGCCACCAGCGTGTCGAGCGCCTCCTTGCGGCGTGCCAGCACCGCGACCCTGGCGCCGCGCGAGGCCAACAACAGCGCCGAGGCGCGGCCGATGCCGCTGGAGGCGCCGGTGATGACCGCGACACGGCCGGCGAGTTGGGTAGCGAACTGGGAAGAGAGAGAAGTCGAAGAGGTGGCCATGAGTTTYGTCCTTGGGTTCTGCGGCGCGACGGCGACGCTTGGGACGAACTCTAGAAATCCAGGCTCAACCTGGGTAGTCCACAAAATCCGTTACTTTGACAACCCGAAGTTGCCAATCATCGGCGTGCCGCACGAGCCCTTCTGGCCAGCGCACGCAGCTCGGCCGGCGGCACGCAGAACTGCTTGCTGTCGCGCAGCCACGCGGTGCTGAAGTCGATGAAGCGCCGCACGCGCCCCGGCATGTCGGCCCGCTGCGCGTAGTACAGGTAGAGGCCCATGCGCTCGCTGACGTGGTTCGTCAGCACCGGCACCAGCCGGCCGTCGCGCAGCGCAGCCGCGGCATTGATGCTGTCGACCTGGCCGAGGCCGATGCCGGCGAGCACCGCGAGGCAGTCGGCCTCGGGCTCGCTGCTGCACAGCACCACCGGCACGTGCTGGAAGACCGCGCTGCCGTCGACCTCGAACTCCCACGGCATCGGGCGGCCGGTGCCGGGCTGGCGGTACGCGGTGCAGCGGTGCTGCAGCAGGTCTTGCAGACGCTCGGGCGCGGGATGCCGTTCGAAGTAGGCCGGCGACGCGCACGCGATCTGCTGGATCGTGAACAGCCGGCGCGCGATGACCTGCGCTTCGGGCGGGTTGCCGGCGCGAAAGCCGACGTCGATGCGCTCGCCGACCAGGTCGGTGAAGCGGTCCTCCAGCAGCAGGTCGATCTGGATCGCCGGGTGCTCCGCCTGGAACGCCGCGAGCATCGGCACCAGCACCAGGCGCGCGACCGCGCCGGCCGCACTGATGCGCACCAGCCCTTCGTCGCTGCGCACCGCGCTGCGGGCGCGCGTCAGGGCATCGACGAGCCCGTCGAGGTTGGGCCGCGCCGCATGCAGCAGGCGCTCGCCCTCCTCGGTCAGCGAGCTCTTGCGCGTGGTGCGGTGGAACAGCCGCACGCCCAGGTGCTGCTCGAGCTGGCGGATCGTCTTGCTGACCGCCTGCGGCGTCGTGGCCTGCGCCTGCGCGGCCTTGTTGAAGCTGCCGAGCTCGGCAACGCGCACGAAAGTCGACAACGCTCGCAGTTCATCCATGCCGGGAGCCTACCGCAGCCCTCGCGCCGCTCCCGCGCCCATGTCAGGGTTTGACATGGTGCGTCGCACATGGTCTTTTTCTTGCTCACGGGCCACAGTCCGTCACGGTCCGGCATCTGCCGACACCGACTGTGCGCCCCTGAGCCAGGCGCCCGGTTCCCCATCCACGCTMACCATCCCACCAGGAGGGAAGGATCACATGCAGAGAAGAACCAGGATCCATCGGGCCATCACCGTGGCCTTCAGCAGCGGCATGGCCTTGGCCAGCGCCCAGCAGGCAGCTGCCCAGGACACGACCCAACAGCAGCTGGAACGCGTGGAAATCACCGGATCGTCGATCCGGCGCGTCGACTCCGAGACGGCCCTGCCGGTCACGATCATCACGAAGGAGCAGATCGAGCGCAGCGGCGCAACCAACATCGAGGCGCTGTTGCAGCGCGTGTCGGCCAGCACCGGCCTGCAGTCGGACACCACCCAGGGGGCGGGCTACGCCACCTCGAACGCCAACATGCGCGGGCTGGGCGCCAACTCGACGCTCGTGCTGCTGAATGGCCGGCGGCTCGCGAACCACCCGTTCGGCAGCATCGGCGGCACCGTCGCGGTCGACCTGAACAGCATCCCGTTCGCCGCGCTGGAACGCATCGAGGTGCTGCGCGATGGTGCGTCGGCGGTCTACGGCACCGATGCGGTCGGCGGCGTCATCAACTTCATCACGCGCCGCGACTACAAAAGCGGACAGCTGACGCTGCGCTACGGCGACACGCAGGCGAATGTCGGCGGCAAGGAGAGCGGCCTGAGCCTCGCTTACGGACAGGGCGACCTGCCGAGCGACGGCTACAACCTGCTGTTCACCGCGAACTACCAGGACAACACCCGCATCCGCGCGATCGACCAGGGCTACTACAACCGCGGCATCACCGAGATCCCGGGCTCGGCGCCGCCGACCTCGGGCCGCGGCTTCCCGGGCCGGCTGGTCGACTTCGGCATCAGCCCCGGCGCCTACCTCGGCACCAACGGCTTCAACGACCCGAACTTCGCGCCCTGCGACCCGAAGCTCACCGTCGTCACCACCGCGGGCACCACGCCGAACGGCCAGCCCAAGCAGGCCTGCCGCTTCATCTACTCGGCCACGCTCGACAACATGCCCGACCAGACCAAGGGCGACCTGTTCGGCCGCCTGACGCTGCGCCTGGACCCGCAGAACGAGTTCTTCACCGAGGCGTCGTATGCACGCAACCACAACATCGGGCGCATCGCGCCGGTGCCGATCGACTCCACTGCGGGGCACCTGAACCCCGACACCGCCAGCTACCCGAGCTTCGCGATCCCCGTCACCAGCCCCTACTACCCGGCCGCACTGCTGGCGACGCTGGGCTACGCCCCACCGGCCAGCGGCATGGCCGAGATCTCGATGCGCGCCGTGCCGGTGGGCAACCGCATCAACGACAACGTCAACGAGCAGGTGCGCGCGGTGGCCGGGCTCAAGGGCACGGCGCAGGGCTGGGACTACGACACCGCGCTGACGGTGGCCCGCGGCAAGGGCACGCTGAGCTACTCGGGCTACATCAGCGAGCCGAAGTTCATCGCCGCGCTGGCCACCGGGCAGATCAACCCGTTCGGCCCCAGCGATGCGGCCGGCGAGGCGCTGCTGCGCTCGACGCTGCTCGAAGGCACGATGCGCAAGTCCACCAGCACCACGACCGTGCTCGACGGCAAGGCGAGCCGCGAGTTCCTCGAGCTGCCGGGCGGGCAGCTGGCGGCGGCCTTCGGCTTCGACCTGCGCCACGAGCAGGCCAAGGACACGCCGGTCAACGACGACTATCGCCAGGGCCTGCACATCGGCGGCGAGGGCTCGGTGCCCGAGACGCGCGCGAGCCGCAACGTGATCGCGGTGTTCACCGAGGTCACGGCCCCGTTCGCGAAGGGCTGGGAGGCCGGCCTCGCGGCCCGCTACGACCGCTACAACGACTTCGGCTCCAGCTTCAACCCGCGCGCCAGCCTGCGCTGGCAGCCGGCCAAGGAGGTGCTGCTGCGCACCGCGGCCGGTACCGGCTTCCGCGCGCCGTCGCTGTGGGACGTGAACAGCCCGCCGTCGATGACCAACACCGCCAACTCGCTGGTCGACCCGAACTGCCCGATCGCCGGCGACTCGCGCTGCGAGAGCCAGTTCAACGAGCGCTTCTCGTCGTCGAGCGACCTGAAGGCCGAGAAGTCGAAGCAGTTCTCGGCCGGCATCGTGCTGGAGCCGGTGAAGTGGCTGTCGACCTCGCTCGACTGGTGGCTGATCAAGAAGACGGACCAGATCAGCGTGGTCACGGGCGATGCCATCCTGACCGACCCGGTGCTGCTGGCGAAATTCGGCAGCCGCATCCACCGCACGGCCGACGGCTTCATCAGCTACATCGACACGCCGGTCGAGAACCTGGGTGACCTGCGCACCTCGGGCATCGACGTCGACGTGACGACGCGCTGGGCCCTGCCCTCGGTCGGCAAGCTGACGGTCGCGCTGAACGGCACCTACGTGGACACCTGGAAGCGCCAGGCCTCCAAGGACGGCCCGCTCACCGACTACGCCGGCACCGCCGGCGACGGCGGCAGCGTGCAGCCGCACCCGCGCTGGCAGCATTCGTTCAGCATCGACCTGCAGCGCGACACCTGGGGCGCGACGCTGGAGAACGTGTTCGTGAAGGGCTGGACCGAGTCGGCCGACCTGGTCGATGCCAACATCGGCGTGCACCAGGAGTACCACGTGAAGGACTCGAGCCGCTGGAACCTCTCGGGCGTCTACACCGGCCTGAAGGACTTCTCGGTGCGCCTGGGCGTGCGCAACCTGTTCGACGAGGAACCGCCGTTCACCGCGGTCGCGTCGTACGGCTCGCATGCCACCGGCTACGCGGCCTCGTTCGCCGACCCGCGCGGGCGCTTCTATTACGCGTCGCTGAGCTACCAGTTCAAGTAAGGCGGCACACGGCAGGCGCCTCGGGAGAGGCGCCTCCTTCGTGGATAATGATAAGAATCATTCTTATCGGCGTAGCTTCCATGCGAAGGATCCAGATCGTCTCCCGCGTTGCTGCCGGCGTGCTCGGCGGCTGGTCCTTCACCTGGGGCTTCGTGGTGCTGGGCATCGCGTTGATGCTGTCCGCCGGCATGCCGTATGCCGATGCGCAGACGCTGCTGTACCTCGTGGCCTTCCTGGTCTACCTCGTCGTGTTCTGCTGGTCGTTCGCGGCCGCGAGCACGGCGCGCGTCTGGCTCGTGCTGTTCGGCGGCGGCGCGGCGATGACCGGGCTCGGCTGGTGGATGACGCGGCTGCCTTCCACCTGAACCCGGCCTGACACCGGACACGCACCATGTTCCCCACCTTCCGACTGTCGATGACGTGGCTGCACACCTGGTTCGGGCTGGTGCTCGGCTATGTGCTGATCGTGGTCTTCTTCTTCGGCTCGCTGTCGGTGTTCGACCGCGAGATCGACCGCTGGGCGATCCCCGAGACGCGTTTCGCGCCGCAGCCGATGTCGTCGTTCGACACGATGCTCGCGCCGATCTTCGCGCGCATGACGCCCGAGGCCGACGAGCTGCAGGCCGCCGCGAAGCGCGTGCGCGGCCCGCTGCCGGCGACGCTCGCGCCGATGAACTGGGGCGCCTACACGACGCACCGCGACCCGGTGCTGTCGCTGTACGCCGAGTACGCGGTGCCGAACAACCCGGACGACCCCGACGACCATGTGCACGGCCATGTGACGATCGACCCGCGCAACGGCCGGCTGCTGCCGGACGACCGGCTGAAGATCGGCAGCGAGTTCTTCTACCCGATGCACTACGGGCTGAACCTGACCTGGAAGGACCTCGGGTACTGGATCGTCGGCTTCGCGGCGCTGGTGATGCTGGCGGCGCTGGTCTCGGGCGTGGTGATCCACCGCCGCATCTTCCGCGAGCTGTTCACCTTCCGCCCGCGCAAGCATGTGCAGCGCAGCACGCTCGACCTGCACAACCTGACCGGTGTGGTCGCGCTGCCCTTCCACTTCATGTTCGCGCTGACCGGCCTGACGGTGTTCGCGAGCATCTACCTGCCGGTCTCCGAGACGCTGCTGAAGCCGCAGGCGATGGCGGCGGCGATGGCCGACGCGAAGGCCAAGGGCCTGCCGTTCAAGCCGGCCGGCGTGCAGGCGCCGCTCGCATCGGTCGATGCGATGGTGGTCGAGGCGAAGCGCCGCTGGGCCGCGCGCGGCATGCCCGGCGAGGTCGGCTACCTGGTTGTGAACCACGTCGGCGACCGCAACAGCTACGTCACGCTGTACCGCGCCGGCAGCGACCGCGTGACGCTGGTCGGCCAGCCGATCCACTTCGAGGGCAGCACCGGCCGCGTGCTGCTGGAAGAGCCGGCGCCGAGCGCGGTGGCCAGCGTCAACGACTTCCTGACCGGCCTGCACCTGCAGCATTTCGAGCACTGGCTGCTGCGCTGGTTCTACGTGTTCGGCGGGCTGTCGGGCTGCCTCTGCATCGCCACCGGCTTCATCTTCTTCGTCGAGAAGCGCAAGCGCCAGCATGCCAAGGCCGGCACCGGTGGCGCGCGCTGGGCCGATGCGGTGGCCGTGGCAACCGTCACCGGCATGCTGGTCGCGACGCTGGCCATCCTGGTCGCGAACCGGCTGCTGCCCGCCGAGATGGCGCAGCGCGGCGACTGGGAGAAGGCGAGCTTCTGGGGCGCCTGGGTGATCGCGGCCGTGCATGCGCTGTGGCGCAGCGCGCCGGTGCGCGACGCGCGGCTGTCGCCGGCCTGGGCCGAGCAGTGCAGCGCCATCGCCGCGCTCGCGTTCGCCGCGGTGGCGCTGAACTGGATCACCACCGGCGACCACCTGGTCAAGACGCTCGGCGAGCGCTTCTGGCCGGTGGCGGGGCTCGACCTGGCGCTGCTGGTGGCCGGCGCGATCGCCGCCATGGCCGCCGTCGCGCTGCGGCGC
>NZ_JBFUFQ010000073.1:0-26418 GCF_056403355.1 Rhizobacter sp. P2_H3
CGCCAGGCTGACGCGCAGCGCGCCGTTGTCCGGCGAATCCCACTTGACCGCGCGGCCCAGCATGTCGGCGATGCGCTGCATCGTCGCGCCGACCGGCTGCGGCGGCGTCTGCACGCCGGGGAAGTTGCCGTTCGCCGAGCGCTGCGCCTGCGTCGCGCACAGCCGCAGCGCCTCGGCGCGGAAGGCCTGCGGGTCGGGCAGGAAATCGTCGATGACGAGCAGGTCGCGCTCGATGCAGGCGCGCTCCAGCGCCGCGGCGTCGAGCGTCGCCGCCGCGTTCAGCAGCAACGCGGGCGATGCCTGCGGGGCCGGCGACTCGGCCTGCGCAAAGCCCATGTTCAGGCGCTCGGCGATGCGCGGCGCCAGCGCCAGCGCGCGCTGTGCCTCCTGCACCGCCTCGGGCATCGCCCAGCGCAGGTAGCGCAGCCGGGCCAGCGCCTCGTGCCACGCGCCCTGGTCCGGTTGCAGCGCCACCGCGGCGGCATAGCGGCGCTCGGCTTCGTCGAAGCGCTCCAGCTGCACGCACAGCCCGCCGAGCATCGCCAGGCCCTGCGCATCGTCGGGCCGCAGCTCGCAGGCGCGCTGCATCTCGGCCAGCGCTTCGGGCGCCTGGCCGAGCTGCAGCAGCGCGGTCGCGAGGTTCATCCGGTAGTCGGCCGCATCGGGCCGGCGGGCGATCGCGCGCCGCACAAAGGCGATGCCGAGCGCCGGCTGGCGCAGGCCCAGGTAGGCCACGCCGAGCAGGTGCAAGGCCTCGGGGTTCTCGGGCTGGGCGGACAGCACGGCCTGGTACAGCGCGAAGGCCTCGCTCAGCCGGCCTTGAGCGTGCAGCGCACGGCCCTGCGCCAGCGCAGCGTCGGCGTCGACCGGACGCGCGGCGGCCGGCACTGCCCTGACAGGCCGGTGGGAAGTCTTGTTGTTCATGTGATCGGAGTCGGAGCCGATGCAGCGAGGCATCGCAGGACGACATCAGACACGCGCGCGAAAACGTTCGCTGACGCAGGGTCTTTCACACCCCGACATCCCCCGACATGAAGCATGTCCAGCGGGCGAAGCGTGGTCTATATTGCAACGCCCAGGTCCCGAACAATCACAAGATGAACAAGCGCGAGATGCTGCACGCCGTGGCCGCGGGGCTGGGAACGATGTTGTGGCCGGGGCAGGCGGCCGCGGCCACCGAGGTCGCCGACATCGCCGGTGTGGTCCGCCACTACGCCACGCTCGTCCACGCGTCCTACAGCGACAGCCTGGCCGCCGCGCTCGCGATGCAGCAGGCCATCACCGCCTTCCTCGCGCAGCCCTCGGCCGCCACGCTGAAGGCCGCCCGCACCGCGTGGATCGACGCCCGCGAGTGGTACGGCCAGACCGAGGCCTTCCGCTTCTATGCCGGCCCGGTCGACGACGGCAAGGGGCCGGAGCAGCGCATGAACACCTGGCCGGTCGACGAGTCGTACATCGACTACGTGCGCGACCGGCCCGACGCCGGCCTCATCAACAACCCGAAGGCGCCACTGACGAAGGCGGCGCTGGCCGCGGCCAACATCCGCGGCGGGCTCGAGAACGTCTCCACCGGCTGGCATGCGATCGAGTTCCTGCTGTGGGGCCAGGACCTCAGCGAGACCGGCCCCGGCGAGCGCCCGTTCGAGGACTACGTCGACGGCAAGGGCCTGCATGCGGATCGCCGCCGCCAGTACCTCTCGGCCGTCACCGGCCTGCTGATCGACGACCTGCGCTACCTGATCGCCGCCTGGGCGCCCGACGCGAAGGCGAACTACCGCGCGAAGTTCGAGCGCGGCGGCATCGAATCGGTGCGGCGCATCGTCATCGGCATCGGCGCGCTGTCGCGGGCCGAGCTGGCCGGCGAGCGCATGGAGGTCGCGCTGAACACGCAGGACCAGGAGGACGAACAGTCCTGCTTCTCCGACAACACGCACCGCGACATCGTCAACAACGCGCTCGGCATCGAGAACGTCTGGCTCGGCCGCTTCCGGCGGCGCGACGGCAGCCTGCTGCAAGGCCCGTCGCTGCGCGACCTGGTGGCGGCCAAGGATGCGGCGCAGGCCGAGCGCACCACGCGGCAGATCGCCGCGTCGATCGCCGCGGCGCAGGCGATCCACCCGCCGTTCGACCGCGAGATCATCGGCAGCCGCAACGCCCCCGGGCCGATGCGGGTGCGCGCGACCATCGACAGCGTGCTCGCGCAGGCGCGTGAACTCGGCGCGGCCGCCAACGCGATCGGCATCACGCGGCTGAACATGGTGAAGCCGTGAGGCGGATCAAGCTCGGCCTGCTCGCGGCCCTCATCGGCGCGAACGCCGTGYTGCTGCACGCCGCGCCTGCCGACGATGCGCTGACACCCGACGAGCAGACCGGCGGCGCGACCACCGTCGCCGCGACCGGCCGCAATGCGTTCTCGTTCGCCGCCGCGAACCTGAGCGATGACGAGCGCACGCGCTTCGCCGTCGGCAACTCGTTCTTCCGGCGCAACTGGGTCGAGGCACCGTCGTCGACCGCGGCGCGCGACGGGCTCGGGCCGCACTTCATCGCGCGCTCGTGCGGCGGCTGCCACGTGCAAAGCGGCCGCGGCGCGCCGCCCGACTACACGAAGCCGCTCGACCCGCGCGGCGAGCCGCCGGTGGCGCTGCTGCTGCGCCTGTCGATCCCGGGCGAAGGCCCGCACGGCGGCCCGCGGCCGGACCCGATCTACGGTGATCAATTGCGCACGCTGGCCGTGCCGGGCGTGCGCGTCGAGGGCCGCATCACGATGCAGGTGCGCACGCTGCACGGCAAGTTCGCCGACGGCACGGGCTACACGCTGCGGCAGCCGCGCTTCGGCCTGGCGGGCCTCGCGTACGGGCCGGCGTCGAAAGACCTGCAGGTCAGCCCGCGCCTCGCATCGCAGCTGATCGGCATGGGGTTGCTCGAAGCGATCCCCGCGCAGGAGATCCTCGACAACGCGATGCGCCAGGCCGCCGCGCCCGGTCCGGTGAAGGGTCGCCCCAACCAGGTGTGGGACGCCTTCGAGCAGCGCATGATGCCCGGCCGCTTCGGCTGGAAGGCCAATGTCGCGACGCTCGCGCACCAGACCGCCGCGGCCTTCGTCGGCGACATCGGCATCACGTCGAGCCGTTTCCCCGAGGAGTCGTGCACCTTCACGCAGGACGACTGCCGCGCCGCGCCGCGCGGCGCGAAGGGCGAGGCGCCGGAGATCGACGACCGCACGCTCGGCGACGTGGTGTTCTACCAGGCGAGCCTCGCGCCGCCGGCACGCCGCAACCCGGGCGATGCGCAGGTGCGGCACGGGCGCGCGCTGTTCGAGCAGGCGCAGTGCGCCGCCTGCCACCGGCCGAGCTACGTGACCGGCGACAGTCCGCTGCCGGCCTTCGCGAGCCCGGCGTTGAAGGGGCAGACGATCTGGCCGTACACCGACCTGCTGCTGCACGACATGGGCGACGGCCTGGCCGACGGCCGGCCCGATTTCGGGGCCAGCGGCCGCCAGTGGCGCACGCCGCCGCTGTGGGGCGTGGGGCTGATCCGCGACGTCAACGACCACCAGCAGTTGTTGCACGACGGCCGTGCGCGCGGCGTGCTCGAGGCGGTGCTGTGGCATGGCGGCGAGGCCGACGCGAGCCGGCGCCAGGTGCTGAAGATGACGGCCGCCGAACGTGCGGCGCTGGTGCGTTTCGTGGAGTCGCTGTGAGCCGCGCCCGCTGGACACGGCGACGCTGGTTGCAGGCCAGCGCGACGGCAGCGTTCGGCGCTGCCGTCGGCTCGCCCTGGGCCGCGACCGCGTCGACCGCGCTGGCCGCCGCCTGGCAAGACCGCGACGGCGGCGCCAGCGTCGGCGTGCTGGGCCTGCAAGGCCACCACCTGCGCGTGCACCGATCGATCGCAGTGCCGACCCGCGCCCACGGCCTGCTGCAGGAGCGCGGCGGCACGCTGCTCGCCGTCGCGCGCCGCCCCGGCGACTGGCTGATGCGCTGGGACCGCGAGGGCCGCGTGATCGCGCTCGCGTGGATCGAGCCGAACCGCGCGTACAACGGCCACGTGATCGCCGATGCGTCGGGCGACACGCTGTACACCAGCGAGACCGACCTCGACAGCGGCGCCGGCCTGGTCGGCGTGCGCGATGCCCGCACGCTGGAGAAGCGCGCCGAGTGGCCGACGCACGGCCGTGACCCGCACATGCTGCTGTGGGACGAACACGCAGCGCCGTTCACGCGGCTGGTCGTCGCGAACGGCGGCATCGAGATCCGGCCCGAGACCGGCCGCATGAAGCTCGGGCTCGACCGCATGGACTCGTCGCTGGTGCGGCTCGATGCCGCGCGCGGCGAACTGCAGGGGCACTGGCAGCTGGCCGATGCGCGCCTCAGCCTGCGCCACCTCGCGTGGCACGGGCGGGGTACCGATGCCGTGCTCGGCATTGCGATGCAGGCCGAGCACGCCGATGCCGCGCTGCGTGCCGTGGCACCGGTGCTGGCGCGCTTCGATGGCCACGCGTTGCAACCCGCAGCATCACCATCGCTCGCCGGCTACGGCGGCGACATCGCGGCCACGCAGGAAGGCTTCGTGATCGGCTGCCCACGTGCACAAGGCCTCGCGCAATGGCAAGCCGATGGGAATTGGCAAGGTCTCGCGCCGTTGCAGGAGGCCTGCGCTGTTGCACTTGATGCCTCCCATGCGCTGTGGGCCGGTGGCCGACCGGAAGCGCAGCGATCGCAGGCGCGGATATCTGACGCAAAAAAAGACGATCGGTCGCTGGTTGGTCTTCCAATTGGTCTGCAACTGGACAACCATTGGTTGGTGCTTGGCGACGTTGTGGCGAAAGAGGGGTAACGCCGAGTAACCCTACCGTCCGCATTTGCAGGTCCTTCGCTATCGTTTGCGCACAACGACAGGGGAGATAAAACCCATGAATCGAGTGCTCTCATGGCCGTTGCTGCCGCTTCTCGCGCAGCAACTCGAGCAAGTCGCACGCTCTCGCCACGTGGCGGTGGTGGGCGACAAGCAGGCCGTTCGCATCACCCTTTCCTTCGGCGTCGTCGAGATGCTGATCTCGCCGAACCAGCAACCGATGCTGCCCGGCACCGAGGTCTACGTGTGGTTCAAGGGCGGCGGCTTTTTATGCGGCCCGAAGCGCGAGATCGACCTCGCCGAGCGCGAATCGCGCCATGCGCTGCGGCGCGTGAAGGCCRCGCGGGCCGCGCTGGCCGCGAGCCGTGCCGAGCGCGCGGCGCGGCTGGCCGCCGACATCGACATCCTGCTGCCCGAGCTCGACGCGGCGATCCCGGACAACGGCGACAGCGACCTCGCGCCGCTCGACTCGTCACCGCTGCCGCTCGATACCGCGCCGGGCAAGCTCGACGAGCGTCCGGCGACCGCCGTCGACAACGGCCGAACTGCAACGGCCGGCGAGGTCAGCCGTCACTGAGCCTTCGGCAGCTTGTGGTTGTGCGTCTGCAGGTACAGCGCCGCATTGCCATAGGCCGCCGGGAAGTGCCCCCACTGCTGCTGCAGCGCCGCGATCTCCGGCGCCACCGGCTGCTGCTGCAGCAGGTTGGCCGACGGCTTGTCCGACAGGATGTCGAACAACGCCGGCGGCTGCCGGTCGACCAGCATGTGCGTGCCGACCAGCACGCCCAGTTGGCGCGGCCCGGTGAACTGGAACTCGAAGGCCACGCGGCTCGCATCGAACTGCGGGTCGAGCAGGTCGCGCCCGAGCGTGGTGTTGCGGTAGCCGATGCCGGCCAGCGACGCGAGCGTCGGCAGCACGTCGACCTGCTGCGCCCAGTGGTCGATGCGGCGCGGCGCCACGTGGCCGGGCGAATAGACGAGGAACGGCGTGTGGCCCTGCGTGATCGCGAGGTCGTGCCATGACTTCGGCAGGTGCTGCCCGGTCACGCCGATGATCCCGTGGTCGCCGATGAACGCGAAGAGCGTGTTCTTGAAGTACGCCTCCTTCTTCGCTGCTTCCATGAAGCGGCCGATGCACCAGTCGAGGTAGGCGAACGCACTGTACTCGTCGACCGAGATGAAGCCGTTGTCCTCCAGCTGCGCATCGGTCGGCGTCGGCGGCTGGAACGCGGCCTTGTCCTCGTCGGGGATGGTGTACGGCCGGTGGTTGCCGCTGGTCTGGATCATCGCGAAGAACGGCGTCTTCTGCGCGCGGAACATCTCGTTCGCTTCCAGGAACAGGTTCTTGTCGGAGACGCCCCAGACGTCGACCACCGGCGACTTCAGCCGCGTCTGCTCGACGATGTCGATGTCGTCGATGCTGGCCGTCAGCACGCCGCGCACGTTGGCCCACGAGGTGCTGCCGCCGATGAAGTAGAACTTCTTGTAGCCGGCGAACTCGTTGATGATCGACTGCTGGTTGCTGGCCGCCGGGTTGCGCGACGCGGTCGATTCGACCGAGACGTCGGGCATGCCGGTGACGGTGGTGAACACGCCGCGCGCGGTGTGGCCGTGCGCGCTCATCATGCGCGTGAACAGCAGGCCGTCCTTCGCGAGCGCGTCGTAGCTCGGCGTCGCGCCCAGCGGGCTGCCGATCGCGCCGACCTTGTGCGCCGCGAAGCTCTCCAGCAGCACCAGCACGACGTTCATCGGCGGCTGGCCGGCACGCTCGGGCTTGGGCGGCACGCTGCGCAGGAACGAGATCGGCTCGCCCGGCTTCAGCGGCGGCAGGCCGACGAAGGCGCGGATCGCATCGGCATCGGGGCGCATCTGCGCATCGCCCAGGCTTTGCGCGCGGAAGGTCCAGGTGTCGTACAGGTTGTGCAGCGGGTTCAGCGACAGTTGCTGCGCGAACGCGTTCTGCAGCTCGATCGAATCGCTCCAGCGCAGCGGGTATTGCGAGAACTTGCCGTGGATGCCGAACACGCCGAGCAGAACGACCAGCGTCTCGGCGACACCGACCTGCCAGCGCTTGCGCGGCACCGGCGGCGCAGGGACAGCCGAGGTACCGACGACAAGGCGCCACAGCCAGCCGAAGATGAAATGGCACAGCACCAGCCAGGCGATGACCGCCAGCGTGATGCGCCCGACCGGGTAGGTCTGCGTGACCATGCCGGTGGCCTCGCCGATGTCGCGTGCCAGCGAGATGACGACCGCCGTCAGCCGCTGCGCGAGGTACGCGAAGTGCCCGGCATCGAGCACCACGCCGAGCGCCCACACGAAGGCGGCGAGCATCCAGTACGTCCACCAGAAGGCGTGCGCGCGCGGCGGGCGCAGCCAGCGGCCGACCCACGGCAGCGTGGCCAGCAGCCAGGCGAGCAGCACGCTGTCGAGCGCGACGCGCAGGTCGAAGCGCGCGCCCAGCCACAGCGCGGCGGCCCAGTCGCCGGCCGACAGCGCCGCGTCGGGCGGTGCGAACCAGAGGCCGAAGACGGCGCGGTACACGGTGCCGACGACGAGGAGCACGGCGGCCATCGCGAGGGCGAGGCGAAGATGCGGACGCAGCAGGGACATGGTCGATTCGATCTCAGGAGGTCGGCGCCACGGTCGCGCGGCCACGCAGCCGCGCGATCAGGAACGCCACGCAGCGTGCCAGCGCCCACAGCCACAGCAGCGGGTCCAGCAGCGCATCGAAGACGTTGCCGGTCGGCAGGTGCGTCACGGCATGGAAGGTCAGCGCCAGCAGCACGGCCCAGGCGGCCGCGTGCTGCCGGCCGCGCACGATCACCGCGAGCGCGAACACCGACAGCACGACGGCTGCCACAGGCGCCTGCACCGCATCGAAACCCCACGGGTACAGGCCGAGCGACAGCGCGCCGACCGCATCGGCATAGAGCACCAGGCCGCCGGCCACCAGGGCCGCGGCCAGCGCGGGCGGCAGGGTCTGCTGCGCGGGGCGATCGACGAAGCGCTTCCAGACCGAGACACCGCACAACGCGGCGAACAGCCCGCTCGGTTGCTGGAATGCGAGGCCGAGCCACCAGGCCGGCGAGGCCGGGCCGGGCAGCCACATCGCGGCCAGCGCGAGCAGTGCAACGGCAGCGCGTGGCTTCGTTCCTCGCAGCGGCAGCAGCGACAACAGCAGCGCCGCGCCGACCACGCCCCACGCCAGCCGTGCCCAGACGATCTGCTGACCGAGTTCAGGCAGCGTCATGGCGCGCCCTCCCCGTCCTCGATGTCATAGACCTGGTGCCCGATCGCCTGCCGCTGCGCGGTGTAGGTGACGTGCAGTTGCCGGCCCAGCTGCTGCACGCTCGGGTACGAGAACTCGTCGCCGGCGTTGCCGCGCTGCACGTCGAGTGCCGGCGTCCAGGCCTGCGCATCGGCCGAGGTCGACAGCCGCAGCCACTGGCGCGGCGAGCCGCCGGGCAGCGTGTCGTTGTGCAGCAGCACGTAGCCGCCGTTGGCCAGGCGCAGCGCGGCGACCGAGTCGTCGCGGTTCGGGATCTCGAGCGGCGCAACGTCTTCCCAGTGCCGGCCGGCGTCGTGGCTCACCGCCTGCTGCACGCGGTGCGACGGGCCGATGTCGCGCATCACCGCGCGCAGCTCGGTGCCCGACACCGGCAGCAGCGCCGGCTGCAGCGCGGTCGTCGAGCGGCCGATGCGGCTCAGCCAGCGCGGCGCGCCGTCGGCATCGAAGGACACGACCATCGGGTACTTGTTGCGCAGCTCGAAGTAGGCCGGCAGCAGCCAGCCGCCATCGTCGAGCCCGACCGGGTTGGTGCGCACCAGCACGCTGGTGTCGGCCAGCGGCGTCAGCGGCAGCACGCGGCGCACCGCGAAGCTGCGGGCCGCATCGGCGGATTCGAGCTGCACGACGCGCGCCGCCGCCCAGCCGCCCAGTCCGGTCGCGACCATGAAGACATGCACGCGGCCATCCGGCGCGACCCAGGCCGACGGGTTGCCGATGCGGCGCACGCCGAAGCCGAGCTGGCGGCCCAGGCCCGCGCGGTCGACCACCTTCTGTGCCGAGCTCCAGCGGCCGTCGGCCCAACGGGCGAGGTACAGGCTGACGTCGGGTGCGCTCTCGCGCGAACCGGCCCACCAGAACGCGAGCAGCTCGCCGTTCGGCAGCACCGTCAGTGCGCTGGCATGGGCAGCGGGCACGCCGTCAGGCATCGGGATGCGCTGCGACGAGCGGGGCACGAGGCGCGGCATCTTCGCGGGCCCATTCACCGGCTTCACCGCCAGCCGCGGTTCACGAGCCGTCGCACCCGTGATGGCAGCGCGCCGCCATTCGGCCGCCGCGCCCAGCATCACACAGGCCAATGCCAGCACCAACATCCTCGGCGACCGCCGCGCCCGACTCATTCCGCGCCTCTCATTCCGCGCCCGTGCCCTTGCTTGAAAGGCGCAGATTGTGACAGCCGGGGCCGGCTTCAGCGCGATCCCGCCCGAACATGCAGAATGCGGCACGCGAAGGAGGCAGCATGCTCTCTCAGTCCCCCGCCACCCGAACCGCGGCCGACGTGGCGTCGCCGCAGCACCTGCAGGCGATCGCGCAGTCGCACGCGCGCTGTGCCGCGCTCGGGCTCGACGAATCGGCGGTGCCCGAGCTGAACCGGGCCTCCGCCGCGCGGCTGCAGGAATCGCGCGAACGCCACCGCCGGCTGCACGAGCAGGCGACGCCGGTGATGGAGCTGCTGTTCGAGCAGATCGCCTCGTCGCACAGCATGGTCGCGCTGACCGATCCGAACGGCGGCATCCTGCACAGCTTCGGCGACGACTCCTTCCTCGAACGCGCGCAGCAGGTCGCGCTCTCGCCCGGCGTGAACTGGTCGGAACCGAACAAGGGCACCAACGCGGTCGGCACCGCCCTCTTCACCGAGGCGCCGACGCTGGTGCACGGCGACGAGCATTTCCTGCGCGCCCACCGTTTCCTCACCTGCTCGGCCGCGCCGATCTTCGACCATGCCGGCCGGGTGATGGGTGTGCTCGACGTGAGCGGCGACCAGCGCTCGTACCACCCGCACACGCTGGCGCTGGTCGACCTGTCGGCGCGGATGATCGAGAACCAGTGCTTCGCCGACCGCTTCCGCAACGGGCTGCGGCTGCACTTCCATGCCGAACCGGCCTGCATCGGCACCGTGCGCGAAGGGCTGCTCGCGGTCGACCCCGACGGCGCGATCCTCGGCGCCAACCGCAGCGCGCTCGCACAACTCGGCCTGAGCATCGGCGCGCTGCGCATGCTGGGGCTGGAGGGGCTGCTGGGCCTGGGGGTCGGTGCCTTCGCCGACCACGGCCGCCGGCATGGCGACGCGCCGCTCACGCTGCGCCCGGTGCTCGGCCCGGCGGCGGGGGCGCCGCTGCACGTGCGGGCGGTGTTCCAGTGGCCGGTGTTCTGGTCGGCGGCGAGCCTGGTCTCGCAGGCCACGCTGTCGCCGGTCGCGCTGCCGGCGGGCTTGGCACCCACGGCTGCCGAGGCTCCGCCGACGCTCGAAGCGCTGGAGACCGATGCGATCCGCCGCGCCGTCGCGGCGGCCGGCGGCAATGTCTCGCTGGCGGCACGGCAGCTCGGCGTGGCCCGCAACACGGTGTACCGTCGCCTGAAGGGGTAGCCACGAATCCGCCGTCGTCCTACACACTCGCTGCCCATCCCTCCCTACGATCGGCCTTCGCCGTAGCTTCCGCCTGAATGACCGACTCCACCGCCTCCCGCCCGGTTCCCACCGCCGACCTGCCCGCCGAGGCCGTCGATGCGGGAGCCGACGCCCCCGCGGTGCTGTGCCCTCGCCACGACCTGGTGATCTGCGAGCAGTGCGACGCGGTGCACCAGCGCGTGCCGCTRCAGCCCGGCGAGACCGCGCACTGCCGGCGCTGCCGCGCGCTGCTCGGCCGCGGCCACCGGGTGTCGCTGCCCGGGCTGCTGGCACTCGCGATCGGCGGCCTGGTGTGCTTCGTGATCGGCAACCTGACGCCGCTGGTCTGGATCTCGGTGCGCGGATCGCCCGATCCGGTGACGCTGCCCGAGGCGCTGTGGCAGACCTGGGAGGCCGGCCAGCCGCTCGGCGCGATGCTGGCCGGCGCGACGGCCATGGTGTTTCCGTTCATCGTGATCGCGCTGCGCCTGTACCTGCTGTGGCCGATGACGCGGCGCCGCCTGCCGCAAGGGTTCATGCCGGCGATGCGGCTGCTGCGCTTCGCCACGCGCTGGAGCATGGTCGAGGTGTTCATGCTGGGCGCGCTGGTGGCCGTGGTGCGCAGCGCCGGGCTCGCGAGCGTGGTGCCGGGGCCGGCCCTGTTCGCCTACGGCGTGCTGACGGTGCTGCTCACTTCAAGCAGCGCCGCCGGGCTGCACCGGTTGTGGCAGCTGGGCAGCGAGTGGCAGGCCGAACAGCAAGCCGGCCCCGCGCAACCCGACCCTGGCGAGGCGGCGACCCGATGAACGCGCGCTGTGCCCGCCTCTACAACTGCGGCGCCTGCGGGCTGGTGTCGCAACGCATCGATGCCGGCCTGCCGGACGACCATGACGACATCGCCTGCCCGCGCTGCGGCAGCGCGCTGCACCTGCGCATCCCCGACAGCCTGCAGCGCACCTGGGCCTGCCTGGCCGCCGCGCTGCTGCTGTATGCGCCGGCCAACCTGCTGCCGATCCTGATCACCTCGAACGTGTTCGGGCGTGACAGCCACACCATCCTCGGCGGCATCGTCGACCTGTGGAACGCCGATTCGTGGGGCCTGGCGCTGATCGTGTTCATCGCGAGCATCGCGGTGCCGATCCTGAAGATCGCGACGCTGTCCTTCCTCGCCTTCACCGCGCAGCGCTGCAGCTGCGTGCGGGGCGTGCCGCGCACCCACCTGTACCGGCTGGTCGAGGCGGTGGGGCACTGGTCGATGCTCGACGTCTTCGTCGTCGTGCTGCTGGTCGGCATGGTGCGCTTCGGTGCCTTCGGCATCGTCGAGCCGGGGCCGGGGCTGCTGGCCTTCGGCGCGGTGGTGGTGCTGACGATGCTGGCCAGCGCGAGCTTCGATCCGCGCCTGCTGTGGCCCGACGAGGTCGACGACAATCCCTCCCCTGCCCATGGCTGACGAATCCCCACCCTCCGAGCCCACGCCGGTGCCTGCACCGGCCCCCCTTCCCGTGCCGCCCGCGCCGACCATCGTCAGCCGCAAGCGCTCGCTCCCGTCGGTGGTGTGGCTGGTGCCGCTGATCGCGCTGGCGGTGGGCGTGTCGCTGGTGGTCAACAGCCTGCTGCAGGCGGGTCCGCACATCACGATCGAGTTCCGCACCGCCGAGGGGCTGGAGGCCGGCAAGACCGAGGTGCGCTACAAGGAGGTGGTGGTGGGCCGCGTCGATGCGGTGTCGCTCAGCGAGGACCGCAAGCGCGTGATCGCCTCGGTGCGGCTCGCGCGTTCGGCGGCGGCGCTGGCGGTGGAAGACACCAATTTCTGGGTCGTGCGGCCGCGCATCGGCGTGGGCGGCATCAGCGGCCTGGCGACGCTGGTGTCGGGCGCGTACATCGGTGCCGATGCCGGCGTGTCGACCGAGGACCGCAAGTCCTTCGTCGGGCTCGAGGTGCCGCCCTTCGTGCTGCGCGGCGAGCCGGGCCGCAGCTTCGTGCTGCGCGCGCCCGACCTGGGTTCGCTGGATGTCGGCTCGCCGATCTTCTACCGCCGCACGCGCGTGGGCCGTGTCGTGGGCTACACGCTCGATGCCGAGAAGGACGAGCTGCTGGTGCAGATCTTCGTCGAGGCGCCGTACGAGCGGCTGGTCAACAACCGCTCGCGCTTCTGGAACGCGAGCGGATTCGACTTCACGCTGAACGCGAGCGGATTGACGGTGGACACGCAGGCGCTCACGTCGGTGATCGCGGGCGGTGTCGCGTTCGAGCACTCGGAGCTCGCGACGCCGAACGCGAAGGACGAGGCCGAGGCTGCGCCGGGTGCCCGCTTCTGGCTGTTCAGCAACCGAAAGGCCGCGATCTCGCCGCCGGACGGCCCGCCGATGCGGCTGAAGTTCGTGTTCGACCAATCGGTGCGCGGGCTGTCGGTGGGTGCGCCGATCGATTTCCTCGGTGTCGAGATCGGCGAGGTGCGTGCGATCCGCCCCGGCTACGACGCGCAGCGCAAGCGGTATCCGATGGAGGTCACGGCCGACGTGCACCCGCTGCGGCTGGGCGCGGTGCGCGGGGCGCTGGTCGAGGGCCGTGGTGGCGACGCGAGCGAGCGGGCCGAGCGGAACGTCCAGCTGTTCCGGCGGCTGGTCGAGAACGGCGTGCGTGCGCAGCTGCGCACCGGCAACCTGCTGACGGGGCAGATGTACGTGGCGCTGGATTTCATCCCGAAAAGCAAGCCGGCCGCGCTGGTGATGGCCGACGGCGTGCCGCAGGTGCCGACGGTGCCGGGCACGCTGTCCGACGTGCAGCCGCAGATCGCCGAGATCGTCGCGAAGATCAACAAGGTGCCGTTCGACGACATCGGCCGCGACCTGCGGGCGACGTTGGCGCAGGCGCGCGAGGCGATCGCGAAGCTGTCGCCCGAGGCGCAGCAGTCGCTGGCCGAGGTGCGCAAGACGCTCGATGCGTTGCAGGGCTCGCTCGGCAAGTTCGACCGCAACCTGCTCGACCCGGACGCGCCGGTGCAACGCAATGTGGAGCAGACGATGACCGACTTGCAACGGGCCGCGCAATCGCTGCGCGTGCTGACCGACTACCTGCAGCGCCACCCTGAATCGCTGCTGCGCGGCAAGCCGGCCGATCCGCCGCTGCCGTCGCTGGAGGGTGCGCGATGAGGGCGTGGATCGCGGCATCGTTGATCGCGATGGCGGGCTGCGCGTCGCAGCCGCCGGTGCGCTTTCACAGCCTGCTGCCGGCGGTGTCGTCGTCGCCGGCTTCAGCACCGTCAAGCGCGGCACCGCTCGTTGTCGAACTCGGCCCGGTGACGGTGCCGGCCGCCGTCGATCAGCCTCAATGGGTACTGCGCGCCGGCGACGACAGCCTGCGCGTGCTCGAAGGCGAGCGCTGGGTCGCACCGCTGCGCGACGAGTTGAGGGCGGCGGTGATGGCGCGGCTGGCCGAGCGCTTCAACGCAGTCGACGCGCGCACGCAGCCCGGCCCGGCGAGCGGCTGGCGGCTGCGCATCGAGGTGCAGCGCTTCGAGTCGATGCTCGGACGCGAGGCGTGGATCGAAGCGGCCTGGTCGGCCACCTCGGTCGCGACGCCGGTGCGCACGCTGGCCTGCACGAGCCGGCTGCATGAGACGGCGGGCTCCGATGCGCCGTCGATCGCTGCGGCGCATCGCCGCGCGGTGCAGCGGCTGGCGGATCAGATCGGTGAAAGACTGAGGACGATGGATCAGTCGTCCGCAGTTCCCGCTTGCTGAACGCAATCAACGAAGCATGCKGACGCTCGCATGCTCGTCGGTCACTTCAATCTTTTCCCCCAACAAGAGCGGCTGGTGGTGAGCGGCGCACCGCGACGCGCAAGAACTCACAGCAAGACAGGAAACGCATCCTCCAGCCGATGCACCCCCCCAGCGTGCCGCGCGTCATACCCCGGCAGCTGGTTCGCCGCCGCCCGGAACTCATCGCTCCCCACCACCGCCATCAGCTGCTGCATCGCCGGCGTATCGAAGAAGGCCTCGTCGCACAACAGGAAGTACTGCTCCGTCTGCAGCGGAATGAAATCCAGATCGAAGCGCCGGGCCGCCGTCTCGACCCCGAAGCCCGCATCGGCCATGCCGCTGGCCACGTACGCGGCCACCGCCGCATGGGTGCGCTCCCACGGCGCATAGCCGACCGGCCCCGCCGGGTCCACCCCCGCCTGCTGCAGCAGCAGGTCGAGCAGCAGCCGCGTGCCCGACCCCGGATCCCGGCTGACGAAGCGCACATCCACGCGCGCCAGGTCGGACACGCCCTGGATTCGCAAGGGATTGCCCTTCTGCAGCATCAAGCCCTGCCGCCGCGTGCTCACATCGATCAGCATCTGCTCGCCCGGCCTCAGCCACGGCCGGTAGTGCTCCACGCCCGCCGCTTCGAACTCGCCCTGCGGCACGTGCACGCCCGCCACGTCGCACTGCCAGCTCGACACCGCCGACACCGCCTCGATCGCGGTGCAGTACTTCCATTCGAGCTGCATGCCGTCGGCCAGCAACTGCTGCTGCAGGATCTCGATCGAGAACCCGTGGCTCGCATGCAGCCGCAACACCGCCGGCGGCTCCTGCATCGCCTGCGCGATCTCGGCCTCCAGTTCCGAGGCGATCGATTCGAACAGCGGCGTCAGCCGCGCCGCGATGCGGTGGTCGGCCCACACCAGCTTCTCGCCCAGCGGCGCCAGCGTCGAGTTGCGCCCGGGCGACATGCGCAGCAGCGGCGCACCGAACAGCTCATGGCCCTGCCGCACCATCTGCCATGCATGGCGGTACGACAAGCCGCTCACCTCGCAGGCACGCGCCAGGCTGCCGTGCTGCTGCACGAGGCGCAGCAGTTCGATGAGCCGCGGCATCAGCGTGCCGCTGCCCTCGCGGCTCACCGTCCACTGCGGCTTGATGGTGAATTTGTTCACGAATTACGGCCTTATCGTTTTCCTGCCCATGTAAGCGATTGCTTGTTCACAGGCCTATGTCCGCGGCATCATATTGCCGCCACGCCGGCCCCTGCCTACAGTCGGAGCCTGCGTGTCACTGCAGCATCAAGCCCCGTGCGAGCCCGGCGGGACCTTGAATACCGATACTCACAAACCCGGGAGCAAGAATGTCCACAACCACGGCGGATTCGACAGCATCCGCGCCAGCCCCTGCCGCTGGTCTGCTCGACAAAGAGCGCACCATCGCAGGCCCTGGCTTCAATCGTTGGCTCGTCCCACCGGCCGCCCTGGCCATCCACCTCTGCATCGGCATGGCCTATGGCTTCTCGGTGTTCTGGTTGCCATTGTCGAGGGCGCTGGGCATCAAGGAAGCCATCAAGTGCGGTCCTGAGGTCGGCTTCTTCGCCGAATTGTTCACCACCACCTGCGACTGGAAGGTCTCCACGCTCGGCTGGATGTACACCCTGTTCTTCGTGTTCCTCGGCTGCTCGGCGGCGCTGTGGGGCGGCTGGCTCGAACGGGCCGGCCCGCGCAAGGCCGGCGTCGTCAGCGCGCTCTGCTGGTGCGGCGGCATGCTGATCTCGGCGCTCGGCATCCACCTGCACCAGTTCTGGCTGATGATCCTCGGCTCCGGCATCATCGGCGGCATCGGCCTCGGCCTCGGCTACATCTCGCCGGTCTCGACGCTGATCAAGTGGTTCCCCGACCGCCGCGGCATGGCCACCGGCATGGCCATCATGGGCTTCGGCGGCGGCGCGATGATCGGTTCGCCGCTCGCGGCCGAGCTGATGAAGAACTTCGCATCGCCCACCGGCGTCGGCGTGATGCAGACCTTCATCGTGATGGCGGTGGTGTACTTCGTCTTCATGCTGGGCGGCGCCTTCGGCTACCGCGTGCCGCCGAGCGGCTGGAAGCCCGCGGGCTGGACCCCGCCGGTCGCGCAGACCAGCAACGCGATGATCACGCAGCGCCACGTGCATGTGAAGAAGGTCTGGGGCATTCCGCAGTTCTGGCTGGTCTGGCTGGTGCTGTGCATGAACGTCAGCGCCGGCATCGGCGTGATCGGCATGGCCAGCCCGATGCTGCAGGAAGTCTTCGGCGGCAGCCTGATCGGCGTGGCCAAGAAGATCGGCGAACTCGACACCGCGCAGAAGGCGGCGATCGCCGGCATCGCGGCGGGCTTCACCGCACTGCTGAGCCTGTTCAACATCGGTGGCCGC
The DNA here is from genome assembly GCF_056403355.1 of Rhizobacter sp. P2_H3. Classification (NCBI taxonomy): domain Bacteria; kingdom Pseudomonadati; phylum Pseudomonadota; class Betaproteobacteria; order Burkholderiales; family Sphaerotilaceae; genus Rhizobacter; species Rhizobacter sp. P2_H3. The sequence continues at coordinate 16,697 of NZ_JBFUFQ010000073.1, forward strand.
TTCTTCTGGGCCAGCATCTCGGACAAGCTCGGCCGCAAGCTGACCTACACGATCTTCTTCGTGCTCGGCGGCGTGCTGTACGCCAGCCTGCCGGGCAGCGCAGGGGCCGGCAGCACGCTGCTGTTCGTCGGTGCCGTGTGCATCATCCTGAGCATGTACGGCGGCGGCTTCGCGACGGTGCCGGCCTACCTGGCCGACCTGTTCGGCACGCAGATGGTGGGCGCGATCCACGGCCGCCTGCTGACGGCCTGGGCCACGGCCGGCATCCTGGGCCCGGTGATCGTGAACTACATGCGCGACTACCAGCTCGGCCTGGGCATCCCGCGCGAGCAGGTCTACAACCAGACGATGTACATCCTGGTCGGCATGCTGGTGATCGGCCTGATCGCCAACCTGTCGATCCGTCCGGTGGCCGACAAGCACTTCATGAGCGATGAAGAGCTGGCCGAAGAGAAGCGCCTGGCGCATGACCGCGCGGCTGCGGCCGACGTGGGCAGCGGCCCCGGCGCGGGCGGCACCACGCCGACCTTCGTGGTCGCGCTGGCGTGGGCGGCGGTGGGCATTCCGCTGGCCTGGGGCGTCTACAAGACGCTTCTCACGGTCGGCAAGTTCTTCGCCTGAAGCTGTAGAAGCAACCCAACGCGCCGATAAGTCGGCGTGGTGGGTTCGATTTGTCTGATCGGGAGCGTTCGAGAACAACATGGCAGAGCAGAAGATCGAGTTCTACAAGGGCCCGGCCGGCGGCTGGGGCGCGCTGAAGAGCGTGGCGCACCAGCTGCTGCAGCACGGCATCGCGGCCAAGGGCGCGAAGACGATGCTGTCGGCCAACCAGCCGGACGGTTTCGACTGCCCCGGCTGCGCCTGGCCCGACCGCGACCACACCTCGACCTTCGAGTTCTGCGAGAACGGCGTGAAGGCCGTGGCCGCCGAGGCCACGTCCAAGCGCGCGACGCCCGAGGTGCTGGGCGCGCACACCGTCTCGTGGTTCGCCGAGCAATCCGACTTCTTCCTCGAGGACATGGGCCGCATCACGCACCCGATGGTGTATGACGCGGCCTCCGACCGCTACCGGGCGATCGACTGGGACCAGGCGTTCGCGATGATCGCGCGCGAGCTGCGCGCGCTGCCGGACCCGAACCAGGCGATCTTCTACACCTCCGGCCGCACCTCCAACGAGGCGGCCTTCCTCTACCAGCTGTTCGTGCGCGAGTACGGCACGAACAACTTCCCCGACTGCTCGAACATGTGCCACGAGCCGAGCGGCTCGGGCCTGCGCCCGACCATCGGCGTCGGCAAGGGCACGGTCACGCTCGACGACTTCGAGCAGGCCGATGCGATCTTCATCTTCGGCCAGAACCCGGGCACCAACCACCCGCGCATGCTCGGCGAGCTGCGCCAGGCCTCGAAGCGCGGCGCGAAGATCGTCAGCTTCAACCCTCTGCGCGAGCGCGGGCTCGAGCGCTTCGCCGACCCGCAGAGCGCGCTCGAGATGAGCACGCTCGGCTCGACGCCGATCAGCTCGCACTACTTCCAGCTGCGCATCGGCGGCGACCTCGCGCTCGTCAAGGGCATGTGCAAGCACGTGTTCGAGCTGGACGACCGCGCGCAGCGCGACGGCGCCGCCCGCGTGCTCGACCTGGCCTTCATCGCCGAGCACACGCACGGCTTCGAGGCCTTCGAGGCCGACGTGCGCGCCGAGAGCTGGGAGACGCTGGAGGCCGAATCCGGCCTCACGCAAGCGGACATCTGCCGCGCCGCCGAGCTGTACGCCGGTGCCAGGAGCGTGATCGCCTGCTGGGGCATGGGCATCACCCAGCACCAGCATTCGGTCGCGACGATCCAGATGATCACCAACCTGCTGCTGATGCGCGGCAACCTGGGCCGCCCCGGTGCCGGTGCCTGCCCGGTGCGCGGCCACAGCAACGTGCAGGGCGACCGCACGATGGGCATCTACGAGAAGCCGGCGCCGGCCTTCCTCGACCGGCTGGGCGAGGTGTTCGATTTCGAGCCGCCGCGCGCCGACGGCTTCGACACCGTGGCCGCGATCGAGGCGATGCTCGACGGCCGCGGCAAGGTGTTCTTCGCGATGGGCGGCAACTTCGCGTCGGCCACGCCCGACACGCATGCCACCTGGAAGGCGCTGCGCCGCTGCGAGCTGACGGTGCATGTCGCGACCAAGTTCAACCGCAGCCACGTGATCCACGGCCGCCAGGCGCTGCTGCTGCCCTGCCTGGGCCGCACCGAGGTCGACCTGCAGGCCGCGGGCGCGCAGGGCGTGACGGTCGAAGACTCGATGAGCATGGTGCACCTGTCGTCGGGCATCAACGCGCCGGCCTCGCCGATGCTGCTGTCCGAGCCGATGATCGTCGCGCGGCTGGCTGCCGCGACGCTGCCTTCCAGCAAGACACCCTGGATGTGGCTGGTCGAGGACTACAGCCGCATCCGCGACAAGATCGAGGCGGTGTTCGACGACTTCGCCGGCTTCAACGAGAAGATCAGGAAGCCGGGCGGCTTCCGGCTGCGCAACACCGCATCGGAACGCGTGTGGGTCACCGCATCGAACAAGGCGCAGTTCAGCGCCCACCCGGTGCCGCGCGATACCGCCGTGCACCGCGCCCGCAAGCAGACCGATGCGGTCGTGCTGACGCTCGCCACGGTGCGCTCGCACGACCAGTACAACACGACGATCTACGGCATGGACGACCGCTACCGCGGCGTCTACGGGCACCGCCGCGTGGTCTTCATCAACCGCGACGACCTGAAGGAACTCGGCATGAAGGCCGGCGACTGGGTCGACATCACGAGCGTGTACTTCGGCGACGACGGCAGCGACGAACGGCGCAGCGCCGAGAAGTTCCTGCTGGTCGAGTACGACATTCCGCGCGGCTGCATCGCGAGCTACTACCCCGAGACGAACGCGCTGGTGCCGTTGCAGAGCTTCGCGATCGGCGCCCGCACGCCGACCTCGAAGTCGATCCCGGTGGTGCTGACGCTGCGCCCGCTGGATTCGCCGGTGGCGAAGGCGCGTGATGTCGCCGACACCGCAGTCGCCTGAGGGGCCTGAAAACGCACCCGCGCCGCTCGAGGAGCGTGCGCTGCAGGAACTGCTCGAGCTCGACGAAGACGGCCGCGGCGTCGCGCTGACGCGGCTGGCCAAACGGCTGGGGGTGCGCGTCAGCGTGCTGATCCGGCTCTACACGCAGATGAGCGATGCCCGCATCGGCGACGCGGTCGGCCCCGGCTGGGTGCGCCTGCAGGTCGACGAGGCCGGACAATGGCGGGCCTTCGCGACCGACACCGCACGCCGACCGACATGAGCCTGCCCCACCCCGACACGACCGCCACACCCGGCACTTGCGACCTGCCCGACAGCCTGCCGCCCACCGAGGCGGTGTCGGTGCGCCGCCATGTCGGCGCGGTCGCGAGCGAGCGCAGCGACACCGTGGCGGTGGAGTCGCCGGTCGCGCTGGTCTTCAACGGGCTGTCGCACGCGGTGATGATGGCCACGCCGACCGACCTGGAAGCCCTCGGGCTCGGCTTCGCGCTCTCCGAAGGGCTGATCACCGGCCGCGACGAATGCCGCGACATCGAGGTGATGGCGCATGCGCGCGGCTGCGAGGTGCACATGACGGTGTCGTCGCGCGCGTTCGCGGCGCTGAAGGACCGCAAGCGCTCGCTCGAAGGCCGCACCGGCTGCGGGCTGTGCGGCATCGACAGCCTGGCGCAGCTCGACCTGCAGCCGACCGAGCGCGTCACCGGCCAGCCGCCGATCCCGGCCGACGTGGTGCTGCGCGCATTCGCTGCGCTGCCGGCCCGGCAGGCGTTGAACGCCAGGACCGGCGCCTGCCATGCCGCCGGCTGGGCCACGCCGGCGGGGGAATTGCTCGACGTGGCCGAGGACGTCGGCCGCCACAACGCGCTCGACAAGCTGCTCGGCCGGCGTGCGCTGGCGGGCCGGCTCGGCGAGCCGGGCTTCGTCGTGATGTCCAGCCGCGCGAGCTACGAGCTGGTGCGCAAGTCGGTGCGGCTGCAGGTCGGCACGCTGGCCGCGATCTCGGCGCCGACCTCGCTCGCGATCGACATCGCGCGGCAGTCGGGGCTGCAGCTGTACGGCTTCTGCCGCGGCGAGCAGGCGGTCGACTACACCGCGCTCGCGCCGCTCAGCTGACACGCCCTGACATCGACAAACTGGGGGGTTCGCTTTCCGCGAACTTGGGGATGCCGTGAACGCGGCGTGAAGGCACGCTGTCGTGGCTGCCTCACCAGGACCCACCATGGCCCCCCCGGTCGTCGACCTGAGCAAGACCCTCGCGCTGGCCACGATCACCGCCGACGAACGCGCGCTGCTGGCGCAGTTGCAGGGCAACCTGTTGAAGGGCCATGGCCGGCCGCGCGCGGCGCACCTGCTGCTGAGGTTCGGGCACGCGCAGGCCGGGCGCGACTTCCTGCGCGCGCTGCGGCCGCGGCTCGGCCGCGCCGACACGCAGCTCGCCGATGCGCAGCGCGTGCGCGCGGCGCGCGAGGCCGGCACGGTGCTGCAGACGCCGCTGTTCGTGTCGTGCCTGCTGTCGGCCCGCGGCTACCGCGCGCTGCAGGTGCCGCGCGAGCGCTGGCCGTCGGACCCGGCTTTCGTCGAAGGCCTGAAGGACCGGCAGCCGATGCTGCGCGACCCCGACCACGCCGGCTGGGAGCCGGCCTGGCGCGACGAGGTGCACGCGCTGGTGCAGTTGGCGGGGGAGGCGCCGCAGGTGGAGGCGGCGCTCGCCGATTGGACGGCGGCGCCACACGAGGGTGTCGAGCTGCTGGGCATCGAGCAGGCCCGCAGCTGGCGCAACGGCCGCGGCGAAGGGATCGAGCATTTCGGCTTCGTCTCGGGGCGCAGCCAGCCGTTGATGATCGAGGAGGACATTGCCCGCGACGCACTGCGTGGCGGGGGCAGCCAGCGGTGGTCGCCGCGCTTCGCGCTGTCGCAGGTGCTGGTGCGCGACGCGGCGGTCGATGATCCGGCGGCGCACGGCTCGTACGTCGTCTACCGCAAGCTCGAGCAGAACGTGCAGGCCTTCCAGCAGGCCGAGGCGGCGTTGGCGCGCGGGCTGCGCAAGCTCGGCGCTGCCGCCGACGTGGCGCTGGCCGGCGCGATGCTGGTAGGCCGTTTCGCGGATGGCACGCCGCTCGCGATGCAGGGGCATGCCGGGCTGGAGGAGCCGGTGGCCAACGATTTCGACTACGCCGCCGACCCGCAGGGGCTCCGATGCCCGTTCCATGCGCACATCCGCAAGACGAATCCGCGCGGCGACACGGTGCGCGAATTCGGCATCGCGCCGGCGGCCGAGCGTGCGCGGCTGATGGCGCGGCGCAGCATGCCGTACGGCGAGCGGCGGCAGGATGCGCAGGGGCGCTTCAGCGACGCGCCCTCGCACGGCGTCGGGCTGCTGTTCATGGCCTGCCAGGCGAGCATCGTCGAGCAGTTCGAGTTCTCGCAGGCGAACTGGGCGAACGACGAGGGCTTCGTGCTCGGCCACACCGGCATCGACCCGCTGGCCGGCCAGGGCGGCGCGGTGAAGCACCGCCACCATGCCGGCTGGGGCGATGCGCAGGCGCCGACGCTGTCGCAGCGGATGTCGGGGTTCGTGACGCTGAAGGGCGGGGAGTATTTCTTCGCGCCGTCGCTGGGGTTCTTCGAGGGTTTGTAGTGTGGAACCTTTCAGGCACGGGTGCGACTGAGGCATACAGTCCAACACCAGGAACCCCTTTCATGAAACGCACCCACGGCAGCCTCGAGACACGGCCTTTGCTGAAACCCAAGCAGGATGTCCACTCCGAAGAAGATTCCGCCGAGAGCATCCGGTCGAAACAGAACTCGCGCATCTATGTCGAACAAGTGATGCAGGGTGATCTCTCTCGCGTTGCCGGAGCCGGTTCCGACGGAAAACTCGTCAGGTACGTCAATGAACTCGAGCTGGATGCGCTGATGCCGAACCGCGCTTCGCTCGCCACTGTGACCGAGGTCCTGGAGCAATGCGCCTCGGTACGCACGCTCACGCTGGGCGATGAATTGGATTTCAGCGAGATCACCCCGTTTGCAGATGCGCTGGCAGCGAACACGACATTGGAGACGCTGCACATTCAGAATTGCGACGGATTCCATCCAGGCGCGCCGCTGGAGCAACTGGCCCGAGGCATCGCAGGCAACACCGGCCTGAAGACACTGGTGCTGGAGTATGAGAACGACGCCGAGGAGGATCAACTCGAAGCTGGTGCCTGCTCAGGGCTGGCAGCTCTCGGCGCCAGCCTCGCGAACCATCCGTCGCTGGACTGCCTGCAGCTCGAGTTCCCGGACCTGCGTCCGCAGCAGGTCCACGCACTGGTGGCCGGACTGGCGGGCAACTGCACACTGACCCGACTGGTATTGCAGGCTGACCGCGACGACGCGCGGCTGCAGATGACGCTGGCGTTGGATCGGGGAGCCTTGCCCCGACTGGAACATCTCCAACTCAACAACGGGTGCCTCTCCCAGGTTCAGTGGCCCGAGGTCGCTACCCTGAGCCGATTGCTGTCCAGGCACAAGGCCCTGCGCACCGTGGAGCTCCCTCTCGCGTTCTTCGCGCCCGAGTACCTCGACACGCTCGCCCAGGGCCTCGCGCTGTCCCATTCGATCACCTCGATGAAGCCCCCTCTGCTCGAAACCCCCTGGCAGATCCCGCCCGCCATCTGGACGACCTTGCAGCGCAACCGCGCAATGGATGCGCGCTTCGGTGACACCGCCCTGATCGCCGCCTGCCAGGCGTTCACCGGGAGCTGGGGCCAGGTCCTCAAGAAGGACCCCGGCATGATCGCCAGGAACCAGGTCGGCCAGCACCTCGCCGCCATGCTGGCGCCACGCAGCAACGTGGCCAGGACGCAACGACACACCGGCCCGGTGTCGAGCATCAACCTCCGAACGGCGTTCGCCCGGCACCTTGCGGCCGAGCCATTGCTGATCAACGCGCTCATGGCCTCGTACTCGCTCCCTCCCAAGGCGCGCAACTTCGAAACCCCGTGAACTCCGTGTCGCAGTCGGGCAACTCGAAATTGCGATAGCACGGATGCCGCAGCCGCTCGCGCGTCGCGAACGACGCGCCGCGCAGCACGCGGTGCCGATCGTCGAAGGCGGGCATCGTGTGCCCGAGGTCCGGCCCCGGCTCGAAATGGTCGTAGGGCCGGAAGCGCCCGGCCGTCCATTCCCACACCTGGCCCCAGCGGAAGCCGCGCGATTCGCCGGTGCGCGCCGCATGCTCCCACTCCACCTCGGTCGGCAGCCGCCGGCCGGCCCAGCGGCACCAGGCATCGGCCTCGTACCAGCTCAGGTGCAGCGCGGCCTGCCCGAGCGGCACGCGCGCCAGCCGGCCGAAGCGCTGCTGCAGCACGCCCTGGCGCAGCTGGTCGACATACAGCGGGCTGCGCCGCCCGGCCGCCTGCACCCAGGCCCAGCCCTCGGGCGTCCACCAGCGCGCTTCGTCGTAGCCGCCATCCTCGACGAACTCGCCGTACTGCGCCCAGCTCACCGCCTGCGCATCGATCTCGAACTCGGGCAGCGCCACCTCGTGCGCCGGCTGCTCGTTGTCGTACGCGAAGCCCTCGCCCGACTCGCTGCCGATGCGCGCACGCGCCGCCGGGAACAGCAGCGCCGGCCGCGCCGGCAGCGTCGACAGGGCGGGCCACAGGCCGGCATCGAAGCCGAGCTGCTGCGACAGCACCGCCAGCCCCTCGGCGTGCGCGTCTTCATGGAACAGCGCGAGGCGGAAGAAATACAGCGCCGCATCGCCCTCGTGCGCGTGCTCCAGCAGCTCGAGCGTGGTCTCCAGCGTCTCGGCCAGGTAGGCCCRCACCGCCTGCGCGTCGGGCAGCGCCAGCGCGCGGCGCGTGGCCACCGGCGCCAGCGAAGCGTCGAACCAGCCATCGGCCCCCGGCTCGATCGACGCGAGCCGCGGCGCCCGCGGGTCGCAGTGCTCGCCGCGGTGGCGCTGCACGTTGCGGCCGATCCAGTACTCCTGGTACCAGCCCAGGTGGCCGAGCGTCCACAGCGGCGGATCCACCTCGGGCCGCAGCGATTCCGGCACCGCCACGCGCGCGTCCTCGAAGGCCTGCAACCAGCGCAGCGAATGGTTGCGCGCATCCATCAGCGCGAGCGACAGCAGGTCGCGGCCGGCGCGGCGCATGCGGGCCGCATCGATGGGCGGGGCTTGGAAATCCAGCATCGGGAGGGGCGACGTGGTGCGCAGCGAAGTGGCGGAGAATAGCGCGCCGCGCGATACTGTGGTTTCGTACAGCCGCCACCATGACCCGACGCCTGATCGCCCACCTCGACATGGACGCCTTCTACGCGTCCGTCGAACTGCTGCGCTACCCCGAGCTGCGCGGCCAGGCGGTGGTGATCGGCGGCGGGCGCGACAGCAAGCCGCACCAGCTGGCCGACGGCAGCTGGCGCTACGCGAAGCTGCGCGACTACACCGGCCGCGGCGTCATCACCACCTCCACCTACGCGGCGCGCGCGCTCGGCGTGTACTCGGCGATGGGCATGATGAAGGCCGCCGCGCTCGCGCCCGACGCGATCCTGCTGCCGGTCGACTTCGACGAATACCGCCGCTACTCGCGCCTGTTCAAGGCCGCGGTGCGGCAGATCGCGCCGGTGGTCGAGGACCGCGGCATCGACGAGATCTACATCGACCTGACCGACGTGCCCGGTGCGCAGCACGACGCCGGCCGCAGCCTCGGCCAGGCGCTGAAAGACGCGGTGTTCGACGCCACCGGCCTGACCTGCTCGGTGGGCATCACGCCGAACAAGCTGCTGTCCAAGCTGTGCTCCGAGCTCGACAAGCCGAACGGGCTGACGCTGCTGTCGTTCGACGAGATTCCCGCGCGCATCTGGCCGCTGGCCGCGAAGAAGGTCAACGGCATCGGCCCGAAGGCGAGCGAGAAGCTGGCCGGCTTCGGCCTGCACACCATCGGCGACATCGCCGCGGCCGACCCGGCTTGGCTGGTCGAGCACTTCGGCAGGAGCTACGGCGCGTGGCTGCACGAGGCCTCGCATGGCCGCGACGAGCGCGCGGTGGTGACGTACAGCGAGCCGAAGTCGATCAGCCGCGAGACCACCTTCGACCGCGACCTGCACGCGGTGCGCGACCGGCCGGCGCTGTCGGCCATCTTCACCGAGCTGTGCGTGGAGCTGGCCGGCGACCTGGCGCGCAAGGGCTATGCCGGCAAGACGATCGGCATCAAGCTGCGCTTCGACGATTTCAAGATCGTCACGCGCGACCTGACGCTGGCGGCCCACACGATGGACGCCCGCACGATCCGCCGCGCCGCCGGCGAATGCCTGAAGCGCGTCGACCTGTCGCGCCGGCTGCGCCTGCTGGGCGTGCGTGCCGGCAACCTGGCCACGCTGAGCGAGCTGGTCGCCCCCAAGACGGCCCCGCCCGAGGTGCATGAGCCCGAGCCGGTCTACTCACCGATGCCACTCTTCGATCAGCAAGATCCATAGCTGTATTGCCAACTTTTCACGATCGGCAGACCATGCGACCCTGCGCGATCGGCAGACTGCATCCGTGGCCGACCTCAGTACGTAGATCCGCCAACGAACCTGAGGAGACCCCATGCCCTTGCATCGACTGGCGCTCGCGTGCGCCGTCCTTCCCCTCGCCGTCGCCACTGCACCGGTGCTGGCCCAGAGCAGCACCTATGGC
>NZ_JBFUFQ010000074.1:0-26227 GCF_056403355.1 Rhizobacter sp. P2_H3
GGCTGTGGAGCGCCAATTAGGACGGGGCGCCGGAGCTGGCTGGTTTCATGGCCCGCGTGCGCCAGCACGCTTCGTGAACTGACTGTCGCACACTGTTTGACCACAGTGAGCGAAGCGAACGGAGGGAGTTTGGGCGACGGGCCATGAAACCAGTCAGCGGAGGGAAGTCTTTGCCCCGCCAGGGGCGAAGACCGCACCGGCCGGCGAGCCACAGCCTCCCCATCCGCGCCTTTGCCGCGCAAACGCAACGTGGAGAAGACTCAGCTCCGGTAATCCGCGTTGATCTTGACGTAGTCGTAACTCAGGTCGCAGGTCCACACCGTCGCCGATGCCTGCCCGCGGTTCAGCACCACCCGCACGTCGATCTCGCTCTGCTTCATCACGCGCTGCCCGTCTTCCTCCCGGTAGCTCGGGTTGCGCCCACCCTGCTTCGCGACATGCACGTCGTCGAGGAACAGGTCGATCTTCGTCTGGTCGAGGTCGGCGATGCCGGCATAACCCACCGCCGCCAGGATGCGACCCAGGTTCGGGTCGCTCGCAAAGAAGGCCGTCTTCACCAGCGGCGAGTGCGCGATCGCATACGCCACCTGCTGGCACTCGGCCTCGCTGGCGCCTGCCTCCACCTGCACGGTGATGAACTTGGTCGCACCCTCGCCGTCGCGCACGATCGCCTGCGCGAGCTGCTGCGCCACGCTGACCAGCGCCTCGCGCAAGGCCGCACCTTCCGCGCTGTCCACGCTCGTGATCGGCGCATGCCCGGCCTGCCCGGTCGCGACGACGACGAACGAATCGTTGGTCGATGTGTCGCCGTCGATCGTGATGCGGTTGAACGACAGGTCGGCCGCCTCCTTCACCAGGCCCTGCATCAGCGCCGGCGCGATCACCGCATCGGTGGCCACGAAGCTCAGCATCGTCGCCATGTTCGGGCGGATCATCCCCGCCCCCTTGCTGATGCCGGTCACCGTGACCGTCTTGCCGCCGATGCGCAGCTGGCGCGACGCCGCCTTCGGCAGCGTGTCGGTCGTCATGATGGCCTCGGCCGCGACACCCCAGTTGTCTTCCTTCAGGTCGGCCAGCGCTGCCGGCAGGCCAGCCTCGATGCGGTCGGCCGGCAGCGGCTCCATGATCACGCCGGTCGAGAACGGCAGCACCTGCTCCGGCGCCAGCTCGAGGTGGCGCGCCAGCGCCACGCAGGTCGAGAACGCGCGCACCAGGCCGTCTTCGCCGGTGCCGGCATTCGCGTTGCCGGTGTTGATCACGATCGCGCGCGGGCCGGTGCCGCTTGCCAGGTGCTTGCGGCACAGCTGCACCGGCGCGGCACAGAAACGGTTGCTCGTGAAGACCCCCGCCACCTGCGAACCCTCGGCCAGCGTGATCACGCTCAGGTCGCGGCGGTTGGCCTTGCGCACGCCGGCCATCGTGATGCCGAGCTTGACGCCGGGAACGGGGTGCAGGGTCTTCGGATCGGGGGCGCTCAGGTTGACGGGCATGGCGGTCTCTCAGTCGGGCAGCAAGGATGGGAGGGCATTGTAGAAAGAGGCGATGTCATCATGAAGTCGCGCCAGCACGACCTGGTCGCTGAAACCGCCTTGTTCGTCGCGCTCGTACGCGCGCAACACGCCCTCACGCTGCATGCCCAGCCGCTCGGCCAACTGGATCGAGCGGTGGTTGCGGGCATCGCACCAGGCCTCGACGCGCATCACGCCCAGCTCGAATGCCAGTTGCACCAGCGCCGCGCCGGCCTCGTGCATCAGCCCGCGCCCGGCCTGCCGCGAATCGGCCACGTAGCCGATCTGGCAGCGCGGCACCTCGAAATCGAAGCTGTGCAGGTCGAGGTTGCCGACGAAGGCGCCGGTGTCGCGGTCGAACGCGAAATAGATCAGGCACTCGCCAGCCGCCACCCGCTCGGCATTGCGCCGGCAGAAGCGCTCGGCTCGCTCTGCCGTGAAGGGCGCCTGCCCCCACGCGATGAAGCGCAGCTCGCCGAGCGAAACATTCACGCTCTCCATCACGACCGCCGCGTGCGATTCGCGCGGATGCTCCAGCCGCAGCCGCGGCGTGAACAGCTCCTTCGGCGCGCCTTGCAGCGTGCTTTCATCCATCGACGGAATCCCCAAAACAAGAACGGAGCCCGAAGGCTCCGTCGTTTGCTGCGTCAGGTCAAGTCAAGCGAGTTTGCCGTGGCACTGCTTGTACTTCTTGCCGCTGCCGCACGGGCACGCATCGTTGCGGCCGACCGGCGGGAAGCCGCTCGCCAGCCGGGCGAGTGCCGCGGCGTCCGGGTCCTGCGACACGCTGCCATCCTCGTTCGGGTGCGTGTAGGTCACGTTGCTGATCGCCTCGGCACGCTCCTCGATCGCCTCGGCCGCCTGCGCCACCTGCTCCTGCGTCTGCACGCGCACCGTCATCAGGATGCGGGTCACGTCCATCTTGACGACGTCGAGCAGCTGGCTGAACAGCTCGAAGGCCTCGCGCTTGTACTCCTGCTTCGGGTTCTTCTGCGCATAGCCGCGCAGGTGGATGCCCTGGCGCAGGTAGTCCAGCGCCGCCAGGTGCTCGCGCCAGTGCTGGTCGATCTGCTGCAGCAGGATCATCCGCTCGAACGGCAGGAACTGCTCGGCACCGACGATCGCGAGCTTGGCCGCGAAGGCCTCGTGGCCGGCCTTCACCACCATCTCGACGATCTCGTCGTCGGTGATCGCCTGGCTCTTCTCGACGTGCGCCTTCACCGGCACCTCGAGCTGCCATTCGTCGCGCAGCGTCTTCTCGAGTGCGTCCAGGTCCCACTGCTCCTCGACGCTCTCGGCCGGCACATAGGTGCGCACCACGTCGGTCAGCGTGCTCTCGCGCAGGCTCGACACCTGGGCTTCCAGCTGCGGCGCCTCGAGGATGTCGTTGCGCTGCTGGTAGATCACCTTGCGCTGGTCGTTCGACACGTCGTCGTACTCGAGCAGCTGCTTGCGCACGTCGAAGTTGCGCGCCTCGACCTTGCGCTGCGCGCTCTCGATGCTGCGCGTGACGATGCCGGCTTCGATCGCCTCGCCCTCCGGCATCTTCAGCCGGTCCATGATCGCGCGCACGCGGTCGCCGGCGAAGATGCGCATCAGSKGGTCTTCSAGCGACAGGTAGAAGCGSGACGAACCCGGGTCGCCCTGGCGGCCCGAACGGCCGCGCAGCTGGTTGTCGATGCGCCGCGATTCATGCCGCTCGGTCGCGATGATGCGCAGGCCGCCGGCCGCCTTCACCTGGTCGTGCAGGCCCTGCCATTCGCTCTTCAGCGTCTCCGAGCGCGCGAGCTTGTCGGCTTCGACGATGCCCTCGTCGGCCTCGATCAGCTGGATCTGCTTCTCGACGTTGCCGCCCAGCACGATGTCGGTGCCGCGCCCGGCCATGTTGGTCGCGATCGTGATCACGCCCGGGCGCCCGGCCTGCGCGACGATCTCGGCTTCCTTCGCGTGCTGCTTGGCGTTCAGCACCTGGTGCGGCAGCTGGGCCTTCTGCAGCAGCGTGGAGATCAGCTCCGAGTTCTCGATCGAGGTCGTGCCCACCAGCACCGGCTGGCCGCGCTTGACGCAGTCGCGGATGTCCTCGATGACGGCGTTGAACTTCTCCTTGTTGGTCTTGTAGACCAGGTCGAGCTCGTCCTTGCGCACCGTCGGCCGGTTCGGCGGGACGATCACGGTCTCCAGGTTGTAGATCTCCTGGAACTCGTAGGCCTCGGTGTCGGCCGTGCCGGTCATGCCGCCCAGCTTGCCGTACATGCGGAAGTAGTTCTGGAAGGTGATCGACGCGAGCGTCTGGTTCTCGCTCTGGATGTCGACGCCTTCCTTGGCCTCGACCGCCTGGTGCAGCCCGTCGGACCAGCGGCGGCCCGTCATCAGCCGGCCGGTGAATTCGTCGACGATGATCACCTCGCCGTCCTGAACCACGTAGTGCTGGTCGCGGTTGTACAGGTGGCGTGCGCGCAGCGCGGCGTACACGTGGTGCATCAGCGTGATGTTCTGCGGGTCGTACAGGCTCGCGCCCTCGACCAGCAGGCCGGCCTCGCGCAGGATGCGCTCGGCGTTCTCGTGGCCGTCTTCGGTCAGGAAGACCTGGTGCGTCTTCTCGTCGACGGTGAAGTCGCCCGGCTCGATCACGCCTTCGCCGGTGCGCAGGTCGAGCTCGCCGATCTGCTTCTTCATCTGCGGCACGACGGCGTTGATGCGCACGTACAGCTCGGTGTGGTCTTCGGCCTGGCCGCTGATGATCAGCGGCGTGCGCGCCTCGTCGATCAGGATCGAGTCCACCTCGTCGACGATCGCATAGGCCAGGCCGCGCTGCACGCGGTCGGCCGTCTCGTAGACCATGTTGTCGCGCAGGTAGTCGAAGCCGWACTCGTTGTTGGTGCCGTAGGTGAYGTCSGCGGCGTAGGCGGCCTGCTTCTCCTCGCGCGGCATCTGCGGCAGGTTGATGCCCACCGTCAGGCCCAGGAAGTTGTACAGCCGGCCCATCCATTCGGCATCGCGGCGGGCCAGGTAGTCGTTGACCGTCACCAGGTGCACGCCCTTGCCGGCCAGCGCATTCAGGTAGACCGGCAGCGTCGCCATCAGCGTCTTGCCTTCGCCGGTGCGCATTTCGGCGATCTTGCCGTTGTGCAGCGACATGCCGCCGATCAGCTGCACGTCGAAGTGGCGCATCTTCAGCACCCGCTTGCCGCCTTCGCGCACGACCGCGAAGGCCTCGGGCAGCAGCGCATCGAGCGACTCGCCCTTCGCGTGGCGCTCCTTGAACTCGACCGTCTTGGCCTTCAGCGCCTCGTCGCTGAGCTGCTCGAACTGCGGCTCCAGCGCGTTGATCTGCTGCACCACGACCCGGTACTGCTTGAGCAGGCGGTCGTTGCGGCTACCGAAAATCTGGGTGAGAAGCTTGGGCAACATGCAGCGTCAGGGGTTGGTACGGGAAGGCAGCCGCGGCCTCCCGCGTTGTTTTGCGAACGGGCCGACTTCTTGGATGCTGGGGTGAGCTGAGGGTGCGGTCCGCGTTTGCAAGCCTACAAACCTGCAAGCCCGGCGCACGATCAGCGAAAGCGGCGGATTTTACGGCAAGCGGCCGCCGGCAGCGTGGCCGGGCCGTTGCCGGATTCAGCGCCGAGTGGCGCCCTTGGCGGCGGCCTGGGCCCCGCCGGCCAGGAATTTCGCCGGATCCTGCGGCACGCCCTCGACCAGCACCTCGAAGTGCAGGTGCGGGCCGGTCGAGCGGCCGGTGGTGCCGACGTAGGCCACGACCTGGCCACGCCGCACCAGGTCGCCGGTCTTGACCGCGATGCGCGAGGTGTGCGCATAGCGGGTCACCAGGCCGTTGCCGTGGTCGATCTCGAGCAGGTTGCCGTAGGCCGGGTGCACGTCGGTGGAGCGCACCACGCCCCCGGCCGCGGCCATGATGGGCGTACCCACGTCGGTCGGGAAATCGAGCCCGGTGTGCAAGGCCGCACGCCCGGTGAAGGGATCGGTGCGGAAGCCGAAGCCCGAGCCGACCTGCACGTCGATCGGCCGGCTGTTGGGCACCATCAGCTGCTGCATGCGCTGCTCGAAGAGGCGCGACTCGACCATCGTGAACAGGTCGGTGCTCTGCTCGGCCGCCTCGTCCAGCGACGACACCATGCCGTTCAGCTGGTCGAACGACGGCGTGCGGGCCGRCACGAACGGCCCGCCCTGTCCGCCGGACACCGCGGCCGGCACGATCTGTTTCAACTCTTCCGGTTTCATACCGGCCAGGCCCGAGACCCGCTCGCCCATCGCCTCGAGCTTGATCAGCTTGGCCTGCATCTCGCCGACCTTCTGCGCCATCGCATCGAGGTTCTCGCGCACGAAGCGGTCGCGCTGGGCGAATTCATCGCGCACGACCAGCCGGACGATCTGGCTGACCACCGGCCAGCCTTCGCGCGCCGCCTTCAGGAACACCACGTGGTAGATGGTGCCCGACAGCAGCATCAGCACCAGCGCCAACCCGACCAGCGCCCCGAAGGCCTGGAAGCGGTTGAAGCGCAACACCCGCGTTCGGGCCAGGGTGCCGTGCGTGATCAGGATCTGCATCGCTAAACTCCTTCCGGTGAAACCGAAGACATCCCCGGTCACCCCCAACGCCTTGCGCATCGAAGAGGCCCTGAGCCGAAGTGCGCCTCTGGCTCACTTGCAGCGGCTGCTGCAGGAGTCGAATGCACGCTTCGATGCGGTACGAAACTGTCTGCCGCCCACACTGGCCCTGCATGTGAAGCCCGGGCCGGTCGACGATGAGGGCTGGTCTCTGCTTGCGGCCAACTCTGCGGTCGCCTCCAAGCTGCGCCAGCTGCTGCCCCGGATGGAGCAGACACTCCACGCCCGGGGCTGGCAGGTTACTGCAATACGGGTGAAGGTTCAATCAACCTGAGGCCTGACGTGTGTCAGGTGGTTGATGGATGGTGCCCCCGGCAGGAATCGAACCCGCGACCTTCGGTTTACAAAACCGCTGCTCTACCAGCTGAGCTACAAGGGCTTGAGGCGGGGATTCTATTTGATGCGCTTGAGCGCCGGACGCGGCCCGCCACCGCCAGCAGGAGGTTCGGGCGGCTTGTCTTCATCCGACTCGCGGGCCGGCGTGGCAACGGCCGGCTCGGCATGGCCTTCGGTGGTGGCCAATCGCAGGCCGCCACCCGCGGGGCGATCGGCCGGCGCGCCGTCATCCGACTCGCCGGCCGTCTCGGCCGCCGATTCGCTGGGCATCGGGAACGCCATGCCCTGCCCGTTCTCGCGCGCATAGATCGCGATGACGTGGTCCACCGGCACCGCGATCTCGCGCGCAATGCCGCCGAAACGTGCCTTGAACTCGATCATCTCGTTGCCGAGCTGCAGGGCCGTCGTGGCCTCGAAGCTGACGTTGAGCACGATCTCGTTGTTCTTCACGTACTCGGCCGGCACCTGCACGCCGCGGCCGACGAACACCGCCAGGTACGGCGTGAAGCCGTTGTCGGTGCACCAGTCGTGCAGCGCACGGATCAGGTACGGCCGGGTCGAGGAGCCGGCGTTGCCCGGTGCCGTCGGAGTGGAGGCCATGCTGGATCCGCGCCTTACTTGCGCATCACCTTCTCGGACGGCGTCAGCGCCTCGATGTAGGCCGGGCGCGAGAAGATGCGCTCGGCGTACTTCAGCAGCGGCACCGCGTTCTTCGACATGTCGATGCCGTAGTAGTCCAGGCGCCACAGCAGCGGTGCGATGGCCACGTCGAGCATCGAGAAGTCGTCGCCCAGCATGTACTTGTTCTTCAGGAAGATCGGCGCGAGCTGGGTCAGGCGGTCGCGGATCTGCGCGCGCGCCTTCTCGAGCTGCTTGTCGTTCGGCTTCAGGCCGCGCGACTCGAGCACGTTGACGTGCGCGAACAGCTCCTTCTCGAAGTTCAGCAGGAACAGCCGCACTCGCGCGCGCGCCACCGGATCGCCCGGCATCAGCTGCGGGTGCGGGAAGCGCTCGTCGATGTACTCGTTGATGATGTGCGACTCGTACAGGATGAGATCGCGCTCGACGAGGATGGGCACCTCGTTGTACGGATTCATCAGCGCGATGTCTTCGGGCTTGGCGAAGAGATCGACGTCGCGGATCTCGAAGTCCATGCCTTTTTCGAACAGGACGAAGCGGCAACGATGCGAGTAAGGGCAGGTCGTTCCGGAGTAAAGCACCATCATGGTGGTGGCTCCTTGGAGGCAGAGGTCAAAACACAAACGCAGCAGGCATGCCTTCGGGCAGCCCGCTGCGTCATCGACCCGGGCCGTCGTGCGGCCCAGGGCGCGAAATCACATCGTTATTTCACGTCTTTCCAGTAAACCGCGTTCAGGCGCCAGGCAATGACGACGAACACGGAGAGAAACAGCAGCACCCAGACGCCGACGCGAACGCGCTGACCCTGGGCCGGCTCTCCCATCCACTGAAGATAGGCGACAAGGTCGGCCACCGCCTCGTCATAGTCATTGGCGCTCAGCTTGCCGGGCGTCACCTGCTCGAAGCCGGCGAAGCGGTGCACCGACTTCGCCTCGTCGTGCGGGTCTTTCTCTTCGACGAACTTCGCGACGCGCTGGCCCTGCAGCTCCCACAGCGCATGCGGCATCGCCACGCTCGGAAAGGCCAGGTTGTTCCAGCCGGTCGCCTTGGTGTCGTCGCGGTAGTAGGTGCGCAGGTAGGTGTACAGGTAGTCGGCGCCCGAGCCCTTGCCGATGTCGGCGCGCGAACGGGCGATCACCGACAGGTCGGGCGGCAGCGCGCCGAACCAGTCCTTGGCCTGCTTCGCGTCGAGCGAGGCCTTCATCGTGTCGCCGACCTTGTCGGTCGCGAACAGCAGGTTGTCCTTGATCTGCGCCTCGGTCAGCCCGATGTCGCGCATGCGGTTGTAGCGCATGAAGGCCGCCGAGTGGCAGTTCAGGCAGTAGTTGACGAACAGCTTGGCGCCGTTCTGCAGCGCCGCGAGGTCGGACGTCTTGGCCGAGGGGAACTTGTCCCAGGCCGCGCCGCCCTCCGAAGCCTGCGCCGCACCGCCCACCAGGGCCAGGCTCGCCAGCAGCGTGAGAAGGAGTTTCTTCATGGTGTTCTCTCCGGGGCTCTCGGTGGTGTGGATCAGTGGGCGTGGAAGGTCACGCGGTCCGGCACGGGCTTGAAGGTGCCCAGCTGGCTCCACCACGGCATCAGCAGGAAGAAGCCGAAGTACAGCAGCGTGCCGACCTGCGACACGTAGTTGCCGATTTCCGACGGCGGCTGCACACCCAGGTAGCCCAGGATCAGGAAGAACACGACGAACACGCCGTACACGTACTTGTGCCAGTCGGGGCGGTAGCGGATCGACTTGACCGGGCTGTGGTCCAGCCAGGGCAGGAAGAACAGGATGATGACGGCACCACCCATCACCACCACGCCCCAGAACTTGGCATCGAACACGTTCAGCAGCGCGACCGCGATGACCGCCACGATCGCCATCGCCAGCTTGGCGGCGCCGCCGAACTTGCCCTTCAGCAGGGCCGCGACGGTGGCCACGGCGATGATGCCGGACAGCACCTGCACCATCAGCGTGGTGGTCGCGCGCAGCATCGAATAGAACGGCGTGAAGTACCAGACCGGGGCGATGTGCGCCGGCGTCTTCAGCGGATCGGCCGGGATGAAGTTGTTGTACTCGAGGAAGTAGCCGCCGAACTCGGGCGCGAAGAACACCACCGCGCTGAAGATCAGCAGGAAGCCGGCGACGCCGAAGATGTCGTGCACCGAGTAGTACGGGTGCGAGGGGATGCSGTCCAGCGGGTGGCCGTCCGGGCCGCGCKTGGCCTTGATCTCGATGCCGTCGGGATTGTTGGAGCCCACCTCGTGCAGCGCGATCAGGTGCGCCGCCACCAGGCCGAGCAGCACCAGCGGCACCGCGATCACGTGGAAGCTGAAGAAGCGGTTCAGCGTCGCGTCGCTGACGACGTAGTCGCCGCGGATCAGCAGCGCCAGGTCGGGGCCGACGAACGGCACCGCGGCGAACAGGTTCACGATGACCTGCGCGCCCCAGTACGACATCTGGCCCCACGGCAGCAGGTAGCCCATGAAGGCCTCGGCCATCAGGCACAGGAAGATCGCGCAGCCGAAGATCCACACCAGCTCGCGCGGCTTGCGATAGCTGCCGTACATCAGCCCGCGGAACATGTGCAGGTAGACGACGATGAAGAACGCCGAGGCGCCCGTGGAGTGCATGTAGCGGATCAACCAGCCCCAGGGCACGTCGCGCATGATGTACTCGACCGAGGCGAAGGCGAGCGTCGCGTCGGGCTTGTAGTGCATCACGAGGAAGATGCCGGTCACGATCTGGATCACCAGCACCAGCATCGCGAGCGAGCCGAAGAAGTACCAGAAATTGAAGTTCTTCGGCGCGTAGTACTGCCCCCACTGCTCGTTCCACATCTTCGTGGCAGGGAAGCGGTTGTCGACCCAGGTCATGAGCTTGACGCCCACGGAGGCATTGGCGGGCGCTTGCTTGAATTCAGCCATGTCGTTGTTCTCCGGAGTGCTCGGGGCTCAGGCCTTCTTGTCTTCGCCGATCAACAGCCTGGCGTCGGACAAGTACATGTGCGGCGGCACTTCGAGGTTGTCGGGTGCGGGCTTGTTCTTGTAGACGCGGCCGGCCATGTCGAAGGTCGAGCCGTGGCAGGGGCACAGGAAGCCGCCGGTCCAGTCGTCGGGCAGCGAAGGCTGGGCACCGGCCTGGAACTTGTCGCTCGGCGAGCAGCCCAGGTGCGAGCAGATGCCCACCACCACCAGGATGTCGGGCTTGCGCGAGCGGTTCTCGTTGCGCGCGTATTCGGGCGTCAGCTCGTCGGGCTTGCGCTGCGAATTGGGGTCGGCCAGCTGCGCATCGTTCTTCGGCAGCGTGGCGAGCTGCTCGGGGGTGCGCTTGACGATCCACACCGGCTTGCCGCGCCACTCCACCGTCTTCTTCTCGCCCGGCTTCAGGTCGCTGATGTCCACCTCGACCGCGGCCCCGGCGGCACGTGCGCGCTCGGAGGGCTGGAAGGTGCTGACGAAGGGCACGGCGGCTGCGACGCCCCCGACGGCCCCGGCACCACAGGCGACAGCCACCCAGGTCCGACGGCCTTGATCGACCTGCGGTGCGGTGCTGATCGAACTGCCTTGTTGCTTGCCACCTTGCTCGTTGCTGTCACTCATTGGGGGTCCTTGGCTGGAGACTTCTGGTCACGGGCAACCGAGAATTCTAGCGGACGTGTCAACCCCCGCTCCCGGCGCTGAGGGGCGCGCGCCACTGCGGGCGGACCCTCATTGACGAGGCTTTCGGCTTGACTTCTGGCATTGCTCGGCAATACTGCCGCGCAGCATCCAGAAGAAGAGGAGCAGCACATGGGATTCGCCACCGAATTCAAGGCGTTCGCGATGAAGGGGAATGTCGTCGACCTGGCGGTCGGCGTCATCATCGGCGCGGCCTTCGGCAAGATCGTCGATTCGATCGTCAAGGACCTGATCATGCCGGTGATCGGCCGCCTGGTCGGCGGGCTCGATTTTTCGAACTACTTCCTGATGCTCGCCAATCCCCCGGTCGATTTCAAGGGCCCGATGACTTACGAGGCGCTGACAAAAGCCGGCGTCCCGCTGTTCGCGTACGGCAATTTCATCACCGTGGCGCTCAATTTCATGATCCTCGCCTTCATCATCTTCGTGATGGTCAAGCAGATCAACCGCCTCAAGCAAGAGGCGCCGGCCGCACCGGCCGCGGTGCCCGAAGACGTGCAGCTGCTGCGCGAGATCCGGGATTCGCTGAAGAAGTGAACGTTCGCGCCGCGGGGCGTGAAATGCTCCCGCCGGCCAACGTCGCCACGTCGCAACGCGGCGCGTGCCCATTCCGTTTGGGCTCATACTGCAGGTATCTCCGTCCAGACCATCCGTCCGGGCGGTTTCGCCCCGGTCCGCCCATCGGCCCTGTCCGTAGATGAATTCGATCGATCCACGTTCGCAAGCAGCGTTCGACGCCGCCATCAGCCACCTGAAGACGACCACTGCGGCCGTGGCTGATCGCGTGTCGACGCACCTGGGCACGCTGGCATCGGCGGCGATGCGCATCTACGAGCGCGACATCCTGATCACCGCCCAGCTCGACCTGCGCCGCCACATGAGCACCTTCGTGCTGGTGTTCGGCGACACGCTGAGCAAGCGCGTGACGCGCGAGCTGAGCCCGAACCGCGAGAGCGGCCGCAGCCTCGCCGAAACCGACTGGATGTCGCTCAGCATCGTCGGCGACGCCGAGATGGAAGAGCAGATGTCGTCCGACCGCATCAGCCAGGCCATCACGCATGCCTGCGAATGGGAACTGCGCGACATGGCCGCCTACACCGGCGCGCTGCTGGGCATCGGGCGGGCCGACCAGGAACGCAACCCGCTGCGCGGCGAGGTGATGGGCGCCTCGGTGTTCCGCGCCATCGAGTCGGTGTCGAACGAGCGCGAGACGCGCAAGGTGCTGGCGCGCGAGATGAGCCTCGCGCTGTCGCGCGCGATGCCCACCTGCTACGGCGACATCCTGAAGGATTTCCGCGCCCGCGGCGTGCAGCCGGTCAGCCTGTCGGTGCGCGGCGTCGAAGGCCCCGGCAACGAACTGGCGCGCGACCGCGTCAACTCCGGCTACGCGACGCTGCGCGACACCGGCTCGTCCGGCAGCGGCAACCTGTATGCGCCGACCACGATGACCGGCGACTTCGACAGCGGCCAGGGCGGCCTGCCCGGTCGCGGCCAGGGCATGCCCGGAGGTTCATCCCGCGGCGGCTTCGGCGGGCCGGGCGGGGCGGGCGGCGGTGGTGGTGGCAATGCGGGCGTCGGCACGATGGGCCGCCCCGGCACCACCACGCTCGGCCGCGATGCCGCCGGCCGTGGCAGCACGAGCCTCGGCAACCCGAATGCCGGTGCCGGCCGCTTCACGCCGCGCCCGGGCGTCAGCGCGCAGGCCGATGCGGAGCTGATGTCGCTGATCCGCCGGCTGACCTTCCTCGCGACCCGCCCGGGCGACCTCGGCGGGCCGACCGGCAGTGGCCTGCACACCGGCTCGCCGGGCCTCGGCCGGGCCAGCGCACTGGCCAGCCTGAGCGGCGCCGCCACCGGCAGCGGCGGGCTGAACGAGGGGCTGTCGGGCCTGATGGCCGTCAACGTGATCCGCCAGCACCGCGACGAGCTGCGCCAGGCCTCGACCGGCTCGCTCGACCACATGGTGATCGACGTGGTCGGCAGCCTGTTCGACCAGATCCTGTCCGACCCACGCGTACCGCCGCAGATGGCGCGCCAGATCGCCCGCCTGCAGCTGCCGGTGTTGCGCGTCGCGCTGGCCGACCCGACCTTCTTCTCGTCGCGCAAGCATCCGGTGCGCCGCTTCGTGAACCGCATCGCGTCGCTCGCCGTCGCGTTCGACGACCTCGACGAGGGGGCCGGCAAGCAGTTCATGACCCGGGTGCGCGACCTCGTGCAGGAGATCGTGCAGGGCGACTTCGACCAGATCGACCTGTACGCCTCCAAGCTCGGTGCGCTCGAGACCTTCATCGCGCAGCAGGCCAAGGACGAGGTGCAGGCGAACGCGTCGGCGGTGTCGCTGGTCGACGCGAAGGAATCCGACCTGCGCGTGCAGCAGCGCTACATGCTGCAGCTGCAGGCCGCGCTGAACCCGCTGTCGCTGCCCGACTACCTGCGCAACTTCCTGTCGCAGGTGTGGAGCCAGGCGCTCGCCCAGGGCACGAAGTCGCACGGCGCCAGTTCCGAGCTGGTGCAGCGCCTGAAGCGCGCCGGCCGCGACCTGGTGATGAGCGTGCAGCCCAAGGGCTCGCCGGCCATGCGCAAGAAGTTCCTGATGCAGCTGCCGCCGCTGATGAAGGACCTGAACGAAGGCATGGCGCTGATCGGCTGGCCGGATGCGGCGCAGAAGGAGTTCTTCAGCAAGCTGCTGCCGGCGCATGCCGATTCGCTGAAGGGCCAGCCGCTGTCGGAGCTCGAATACAACCTGATGTCCAAGCAGCTCGAGGGCGTGTTCAACACGCCGCTGCCGGAACCCGACGGGCTGCTGCGCGACGTGCCGATGTCCAGCATGGGCGCCGCGCCGATCGAGCCGCACTTCTCGCCCGACGAAGCCAAGCGCATCGGCCTCGTGCAGGAGAGCGCGGTCGACTGGTCGGGCACCGTCGACATCGACCTGACCTCCGACACCGGACCTGACACCGAGCCCGGCGCGGGCGGCGACACGATGCCGGGGCCGCTGCACGTGGGCGGCGTCGACATCGACCTCGACCTGTCGCCGAACGAGCCGGCCGAGCCGTCGCACGGCGCGCAGCTGATGGACCATGTGAAGCTCGGCTTCGCGTACCAGATGCACCTGAACGACCAGTGGCAGAAGGTGCGGCTGAGCTACGTGAGCCCGGGGCGTGCGTTCTTCGTGTTCACGCGCGGCAAGCGCCACCACGAGACGGTGTCGCTGACCTCGCGGATGCTCGCGCGCATGTGCGAGACCGGGCGCTTCAAGGCGTTCGAGCAGGCCTACCTGATGGAGCGCGCCACCGCGCGGGCGCGCAAGCAGCTGGCGGCGCTGTCGGCGTCGTCATCGCAGCCAACAACACGCCATTGACGTAGCCCGGATGCCAATCCGGGGCCGCCGCATTCCCGGATTGGCATCCGGGCTACAGGCGACGCGCCATCTGCAGCGCGGCCAGCAGGCTAGCCGCATCGGCCCGGCCGGTGCCGGCGATGTCGAACGCGGTGCCGTGATCGGGGCTGGTGCGCACGAACGGCAGGCCCAGCGTCACGTTGACGCCCTGCTCCACGCCGAGGTACTTCACCGGGATCAGGCCGTGGTCGTGCGTCATCGCGACGACCAGGTCGAACTCGCCGCGGCGCGCGCGCATGAACACCGTGTCGGGCGCGTACGGGCCGCTCGCGTCGATGCCCTCGGCACGCGCGGCCTCGATGGCCGGGCGGATGATGCGGATCTCCTCGTCGCCGAACAGCCCGCCCTCCCCGGCATGCGGGTTCAGCCCCGCCACCGCGATGCGCGGCGCCGGCATGCCCCAGCGCGCGGCCGCCTGCCGCGAGATGCGCAGCGTCTGCAGCACCGCGTCGAAGGTCACCGCGTCGATCGCGCGGCGCAGCGACATGTGGATCGTCACGAGCACGGTGCGCAGCTCTTCGTTGGCCAGCATCATGCGCACCGGCGGCGGCGGTTCACCGGCACCCACCGACAGCGCCTGCAGCATCTCGGTGTGCCCCGGGAACGCGACGCCGGCGGCCGACAGCGCCTCCTTGTGGATCGGCGCAGTCACGATGGCCGCGATCTCCGCGCCGCGCGCCAGCCGCACCGCGTGCTCGATGCAGCGCGCTGCCGCCGCACCGGCCCGCGCGTCCACCTGCCCGACCGGTGCAGCGGCCAGGTCGGCCGGCAGGCCAGGCGGTGCGAGCACCGGGATGCAGCCTGGCGGCGCGGCGAGCGCATCGGCGGCATGCTCGATCGCGGCCACGGCCAGCCCCCCGCCGGTCCAGGCGACGGCGCGGCGCTGCACCGCGACATCGCCGATCACGAAGCAGCCGGTCGACTGCGGGCCGCGGAACAGCTTCGCGATGATTTCCGGGCCGATGCCGCAGGCGTCGCCCTGCGTGATCGCGATGGGGGAGCGGGTCGTCATTCGATGCGGTCTTTCGGATCGGCGATTCAGATCAAGGGACGGGGCGGCAGCTTGCCATCGCCGTACAGGTCGGCGATGCGCTCCAGCGCCTGCACGTCGGTCAGGAACAGCTGCCCATTCTCGATGCGGTGCAGCCCGCGCTGCTCCAGCTTGCGCAAGGTCTTGTTGGTGTGCACCAGCGACAGCCCGAGCGCGTCGGCGACGTGCTGCTGCGTCAGCGGGAACGGCACGCCGTTGGCGCCCGCATCGGGCAGCAGCGCGGCGGCGCGCCGGAACAGGTGCACCAGCAGCGTCGCCACCCGCTCGGCCGCGCTGCGCCGGCCCACCGACAGCAGGTTGTCGTCGACCAGCGCCTCTTCGTGCGCGGCCAGCCAGGTGACCGCGAAGCCGAGCCGCGGCGTGTGCTGGTGCAGCGACCACAGCGCATCGCGCTCGAACACGCACAGCCAGGCCTCGCCGAGCGCCTCGACGCCGTGCACCGCGGCATCGGTCATCTTCTGCTGCACGCCGATGAAGTCGCCGGGCAGCAGGAAGTTCAGGATCTGCCGGCGACCGTCGCTCAGCGTCTTGTAGCGGAAGGCCCAGCCGGAGAACAGCGTGAACAGCGGCGCGTCGGTCGCCCCCTCGTCGATGATGCTGGCCCCGCTGTCGCGCCGCAGCTCGCGGTGCTTCAGCGACTGGATCAGCGCCAGCTCATCGGGCGAAGCCGGCACGAACAGCGGCAGCGCGCGCAGCGGGCAATCGCTGCACGGAACGCGCACCGCCGGCTGTGGCGATGCTGTGTCTTTTGACATGTGTGCGGCCCTCCGCGGCCGATAGATTGGAGGTTTCGGCCTTCCCGTGAACTCTCCAGCCCCGTTGTCCGTGTACCGCCTCCTCTATCTCAGCCATCTTGCGTCCGGTCGGGACTTCTCGGTGGTTGCCCAGATTCTGCACGTGTCCCGCGAACGCAACCAGCAGCTCGGCATCACCGGCGTGCTGGTGTTCGATGGCGCGCGCTTCTGCCAGCTGATCGAGGGCCAGCGCGCGCATGTCGTCTCGCTGGCGCAACGCATCCAGGCCGATCCGCGCCACACCGGCTACCGCGTGCTGTTCGAGAACGAGGACGGCGACGCGCGCCTGCAGCCGCGCTGGCGCACCGGCTACTGCGAGCCCGACGACCTCGACGTCTTCGAGGACGACGACGAGCTCGCCCCGGCCCTGGCCCTGCAGGCCTTCATGCAGCGCGTGCCGGGCTGGGACCTGGTGTCCTGAACCCCGTGGACGAACCGGGCTTGTTTCGCTCGCTGCGCTGACTCCTGCGCGGGAATCTCCCCTCGAGGCGGCGCAGGCCTGCCCCTACGCTGCACAGCCAGGGTGCCTCCAGAGCAAGAAGTAGACGTGTGGCAGTTTCGTGCGGACATGACCGCACGCCAAGCTCCGCTGTGCATCGTCCGTCGCACGGATGACCGAGGAGACAAGATTGAGACAAGATCGTTCAACGCCGCGGCGAGGCTTCGCCCTGCGGCTGGGATGGCTCGCCGCGTTGCTGGCGGCCGGCTGCGGCGGTGGCGGGCATGAGGACGCGCCGGCGACGGCGTCACGCGCTCCGACCGAAGCCGCGCAGGCGGCCGACATCGACCTGCTCCCGCTGGTCAACCCGTTCGTCGGCACCAAGATCGGCAACCCGAACCCCGACAACCAGGGCACCGGCGGCGCGGTCGGCAACACCTTCCCCGGCGCGACGCTGCCGTTCGGCATGGTGCAGTACAGCCCCGACACCGGCTACGGCGAGTTCTACGGCTTCGGCGGCTACAACTACGACAAGGGCGTGATCCAGGGCATCAGCCTGATCCACTCCAGCGGCACCGGCTGTTCGATCCAGCAGGACATCTCGATGCTGCCGATCGTCGGCAACATCGCCAGCTCGCCCGGCACCCACATCGAGACCTACCAGGTCGGCTTCTCGCACGCCAACGAGCAGGCCGTGCCGGGCTCGTACCGCGTCGGGCTGAACAACGGCGTCAACGCCGAGCTCACGGTCACGAAGCGCACCGGTGCCGGCCGCTTCACCTGGCCGGCCACCAACGACGCGACGATGATCCTGAACATCGGCCGCAACGGCGTCGGCGCGCGCAGCGCGCAGCTGGAGATCGTCGGCACCGACTCGGTCCAGGGCTTCGTCGAGACCGGCGGCGTGTGCGGCGGCGGCGGCTACTTCGTCTACTTCCACGGCCAGTTCGACAAGCCGTTCGCCAGCTTCGGCACCTACCAGGGCGACACCGTGACCCCCGGCTCGCGCACCGCGGCGCGCGCGCAGAACAACGGCGGCTGGGTCAAGTTCGCCGGCGGCGGGCAGGTGAAGCTGCGCATCGGCGTCTCGTACGTCAGCACCGCGAACGCGAAGCTGAACATGCAGACCGAGAACCCGGCCTGGGATTTCGACGCGCTGAAGAGCGCCGCGCAGGCGACCTGGAACGCGACGCTGAACAAGGTGCAGGTGACCGGCGGCACGAGCGACGACCGCACCAAGTTCTACAGCGCGCTGTACCACTCGCTGCTGCACCCCAACCTGTTCAGCGACGTGAACGGCCAGTACATCGGCTTCGACAACAAGACCTACACCGCGACCGGCTGGGACAAGTACGCGACCTTCTCCGGCTGGGACATCTACCGCTCGCAGGTGCAGCTGATCGGCTGGCTCGCGCCGAAGGAGGCGAGCGACATGGCGCAGTCGATGGTGGTCGATGCCGAGAAAGGCGGCGGCGGCTACCCGAAGTGGCCCACCGCGAACGACGACACCTGCGTGATGGTGGGCGATGCCGGCGCGGTGATCGTCGCCAACCTGTACGCCTTCGGCGGCCGCAGCTTCGACACCGCCGCCGCGCTGCGCTACATGGAGCAGGGCGCGACGCAGCCCGGCACGCGCTCGCGCAACTGCGAGACGCGGCCGGGGCTGGCGGACTACCTGGGCCACGGCTACATCCCGATCGAGACACCCAACCTGTGGGGCGCGGCGGCATCGGCCGAGGAGTACGCGCTGGCCGATTCGGCGATCGCGCAGTTCGCCGCATCGCTCGGCGACACGGTCAAGCGCGACAAGTACCTGACGCAGGCGCAGATGTGGAAGCCGCTGTATTCCAACTTCAGCGGCTACATCCATCCGCGCACCGCGGGCGGYAGCTTCAAGAGCGCCTTCACGCGCACCGACGGCGCCGGCTTCGTCGAAGGCGACTCGGCGCAGTACACCTGGATGGTGCCGCAGAACTACCGCGGCCTGTTCGACCGCATGGGCGGCAACGCGGCGGCGATCACGCGGCTCGACGAGCACTTCACGCAGCTCGACTCGGGGCCGAACAGCCCGTACGCCTTCATGGGCAACGAGCCGGAGCACGGCACGCCGTGGGCCTACACCTTCGCCGGCGCGCCGTACAAGTCGCAGGCGGTGGTGCGGCGCATCCTGACCGACCTGTACAAGACCGGGCCGGACGGCCTGACCGGCAACGACGACCTGGGCGCCACCTCGGCCTGGTACGTGTGGGGCGCGCTCGGGCTGTATCCGGAGATCCCGGGGCTGGGCGGCTTCGTGGTCGGCAGCCCGCTGTTCCCGAGCACCGCGGTGCGCATGGGCAACGGCCGCACGCTGACGATCAACGCATCGAATGCCGGCGCCAACGGCACCTACGTGCAGAGCCTGAAGCTGAACGGCACCCCATCGACGCGCACCTGGCTGCCGCTCTCGCAGCTCGGCGCCGACACCACGCTCGACTTCGTGCTCGGTGCCGCCGCCAACACCGCCTGGGGCAGCGCCGCGGCCGATGCACCGCCCTCGTTCGACGCGCCGCGCACGACGACGAACGCGAGCGGCTTCTTCTCGGACTTCGAGGCCGGCATCGCGCAACCGGACTGGAACGACACCGTCGACTTCCAGGCCAACGTCGGCGGCTTCTGCTGCGGGCTGAACCACATGGAGACCTCGACGCGGCGCGAGAACATCGCGCACAGCGGCACGACGGCGCTGATGTACTCGGGCAACGACGCCGACGCGACACGCTCGTTCTCGTACAACAAGGTGTTCGACGTGCGCATCCCGGTGAGCGCGGGCACCACGCTGTCGTACTGGATCTACCCGCAGAACTCGGCGCCGAACAGCGCCTTCGTCGCGGTCGACCTGATCTTCACCGACGGCAGCAGCCTGCGCGATTCGGGCGCGACCGACCAGAACGGCGTGCGGGTGCATCCGGAGTTCCAGGGCCGCGGCGGCCGGCTGGCCGGCAACACCTGGAACGAGGTGCGCTCGAACATCGGCCAATGGGCGGCGGAACGCACGATCGCGCGCATCCTGGTGGCCTATGACCGGCCCGATGCGACCGGCACGTTCCGCGGATTCGTCGACGACATCCGCGTCGCGCCCTGATCAGGCGGGGTTGTCGATCTCGATGAACTCGTGCTCGAGGCCGAATTTCTCGGCCACGTGCGCGGCCAGCGCAGGCGCACCATAGCGCTCGCTGGCGTGGTGCCCGCAGCCGAAGTAGGCCACGCCGGTCTCGCGTGCGAGGTGCGCCTGCGGCTCGGAGATTTCGCCGGTGACGTAGGCGTCGGCACCGGCGGCGATCGCCGCTTCGAAATACCCCTGCGCGCCGCCGGTGCACCACGCGACGCGCCGGATCGGTCGCCCCGCCCCCGGGTCGACCACGACCGGCGCCCGGTTCAGCCGCAGCGTCAGCAGCGCCGTCAGCGCCGGCACCGTCAGCGGCTGCGCCGGGCCGCCGATCCAGCCCAGCTCCTGGTCGCCGAAGCGGCCGTCGGCCATGAAGTTCAGCCGCACGCCGAGCTGCGCGTTGTTGCCGAACTGCGGGTGCGCATCCAGCGGCAGGTGGTAGGCCAGCAGGTTCACCTGGGCCGCCAGCAGCCGCTCGATGCGGCTTTTCAGCCAGCCGGTGATGCGGCCGTCATGGCCTTTCCAGAACAGGCCGTGGTGCACCAGCAGCGCGTCGGCGCCGCGCTCGACCGCGGCCTCGATGAAGGCCCGGCTCGCGGTGACCCCCGACACCAGCTTGCGCACTTCGGGTTTGCCCTCGACCTGCAGACCGTTCGGCCCATAATCGCGGAAGCGGCCCACGTCCAGCAGCGTGTTCAGGTAGGACTCGATTTCGGAGCGTGCGGCCATGACACAGGACCCTGTTGATGCGCAAGACGTGGCTGATTTTCTCCCAGGCCGTGACGGTGGCCGTGGCCGTGCTGTTCGTGGTCGCGACGCTGAAGCCGGACTGGGTGCGCCGCCAGCCGGGCAACGGCCTGCCGAGCATCGTGTCGATCAGCCAGGCGCCGTCGATCCAGCAGGTGTCGCTGCCGCCCGGCGGCAGTGCGCCGAGCTACAGCGGCGCCGCGAAGCGCGCCTCGCCCGCGGTCGTCAGCATCACCGCCAGCAAGGCGCCGGCGCGCAGCCCGCACGCCGAGGATCCGTGGTTCAAGTTCTTCTTCGGTGAACAGGGCGCGCAGCAGCGCGAGCAGCCGCAGGTGGGCCTCGGCTCCGGCGTGATCGTCTCGCCCGAGGGCTACCTGCTGACCAACAACCATGTGGTCGAAGGGGCCGACGACATCGAGGTGCAGCTGGTCGATGCGCGCCGCGCGAAGGCCAAGGTGGTCGGCAGCGATCCCGACACCGATGTCGCGGTGCTGAAGATCACGCTCGACAAGCTGCCGGTGATCGCGTTCGGCAGCGCCGAGACGCTGCAGGTGGGCGACGTGGTGCTGGCGATCGGCAACCCATTCGGCGTCGGCCAGACGGTCACCTCGGGCATCGTCAGCGCGCTCGGCCGCAACCAGCTGGGCATCAACACCTTCGAGAACTTCATCCAGACCGATGCGGCGATCAACCCCGGCAATTCGGGTGGCGCGCTCGTCGACACCAACGGCAACCTGCTGGGCATCAACACCGCGATCTACTCGCGCAGCGGCGGCAGCCTGGGCATCGGCTTCGCGATCCCCGAGACCACCGCGCGCCAGGTGATGGAAGGCCTGATCCGCGACGGCCAGGTCACGCGCGGCTGGATCGGCGTCGAGCCGCGCGACCTGACGCCGGAGATCGCCGAGACCTTCAACCTGCCGATCAAGGAAGGCGTGCTGATCACCGGCGTGCTGCAGAACGGGCCGGCCGCGAGCGGCGGCCTGCGCCCGGGCGACGTGGTCGTGAAGGTGGCCGAGACGCCGGTGGGCAACACGGTGCAGCTGCTGGCCGCCGTGGCGGGGTTGAAGCCGAAGGAGAAGGCGCTGATCGGCGTGCAACGCGGCGACAAGGCGCTGCAGATCAGCGTGCTGGTGGCGCAGCGGCCGCGCGGCAAGGCGGCGCCGCGCGAGGAGTGATCCCCGCGGCGGCCTGACCTCGCGAGGTCAGACCTTCTGCGTGGTGTCTTCCGGCGCCTGCGTGTGCTTGATGAAAATCACCGAAGCCCAGATGCCGACCTCGTACAGGATGCACATCGGGATCGCGAGCGCGAGCTGCGAGACGATGTCGGGCGGCGTCACGACGGCGGCGACGATGAAGGCCAGCACGATGAAGTAGGCGCGGAACGCCTTCAGCTTCTCGAGCGTGACGATGCCCATGCGGGCCAGCACCACCACGACGATCGGCACCTCGAAGGCGGCGCCGAACGCGACGAACATCGTCAGCACGAAGCTCAGGTACTCCTGGATGTCCGGCGTGGCCGCGATGCTCTTCGGCGCGAAGCTCTGGATGAACGCGAACACCTTGCCGAACACGAAGAAGTAGCAGAACGCGACACCGATGAAGAACAGCAGCGTGCTCGAGATCACCAGCGGCAGCACCAGCTTCTTCTCGTGCGTGTACAGCCCCGGCGCGACGAAGGCCCACACCTGGTACAGCACCACCGGCAGSGCCAGCAGGAAGGCCGACATCAGCGTGATCTTCAGCGGCACGAGGAAGGGCGAAATCACGTTGGTGGCGATCAGCTTGCCGCCGGCCGGCAGCGCCGCCACCAGCGGGTGCGCGAGCAGGTCGTAGAGGGCAGCCGGGCCGGGGTAGATCGCGAGGATGCCGAAGCACACGCCGATCGCGATCACCGCGCGGATCAGCCGGTCGMGCAGTTCGATCAGGTGCGTGACGAAGGGCTGCTCGGTGCCTTCCAGCTCATCGCGGCCGTCGCTGTTCAACTTCATGGGAGGGGTTCAGGTTCTCAGACCGACGAGCGCGGCGGGCGGAAGCGCGCGACACGCGCCGCGCCGGATTGCGCCTTGCTGCGCACGCCGTTGCGCTGCTTGTACCACTGCGGCGTGGCACCGCGTTTCAGGCGCCAGTTCTTCTTCGGGTGCTTGTACTGCGGCGGTGGGGGTTCCCAGCCGCTGTGCTGGCCGCTGTCGGCGCCCAAGGCCGGATCGCCGGGCGCATCCCAGGCGCTGGCCATGTCGGCGCGCGTCTGGTGGATCTCGTTCGACACCGTCTGCTCGACGTTGCGGGCCGCGTCCTCGAACTCGCCCTTCATCTTCTTGAGCTCTTCGAGCTCGATCGAGCGGTTCACCTCGGCCTTCACGTCGGCCACATAGCGCTGGGCCTTGCCGAGCAGGTGGCCGACGGTGCGGGCGACCTTGGGCAGCCGCTCCGGGCCGATGACGATCAGCGCCACGGCGCCGATCAGCGCGATCTTGTCGAAACCGAAATCGATCATGCGGCCGTCATCCGACGGGCCAGCCCGGGCCGGCCTCGGATGCTCACGATTTGGTCTTCGCTTCGACGTCGACGGTGTTCGGATCGGCGGCCTTCTGGCCGACCTGTTGCGACGGCGGCACGGCCTCGGCGTTGGCCGAGCCGTCCTTCATGCCGTCCTTGAAGCCCTTCACGGCGCCACCGAGGTCGCTGCCGATGTTCTTGAGCTTCTTGGTGCCGAACACCAGGACCACGATCACCAGCACGATGAGCCAGTGCCAGATGCTGAATGAACCCATGATTCTTCTCCTGCGGGAAATAGCGGATTCTAGGCGGTGAGGGGGTCAACCCTTGGCCCAGGGCCTTGGTCCGCCGATGACATGCATGTGCAAATGTGGCACTTCCTGCCCGCCATCGGCGCCGGTGTTGACCACGGTGCGGAAACCATTGGTGGCACCCTGCTCGCGGGCGAGCCCGGGGGCCAGCGCCAGCATCTTGCCGAGCAGGGCCTGGTGCTTGTCCGGCACGGTGTCGTACAGCGATGCCAGATGCTCCTTGGGCACGATCAGGAAGTGGATCGGTGCCCACGGCGCGATGTCGTGGAAGGCGATCAGTTCGTCGTCTTCGTAGACCTTGCGGCTCGGAATCTGGCCGGCCGCGATCTTGCAGAAGATGCAGTTCGGATCATGGCTCATGGCGCGGGCACCGGCATCGGCGTGTTGGAGTTCAGGTTCACCCAGCCGCGCACGACGCGGTAGAGGAACCAGATCGAGATGATGACCCACGCGATCCAGCCTGGGAGGAAGAGCAGGAACCACAGCGGCACCGTCACGATGTACAGCACGGCGGCCCAGATCACCGAGCGGATGCGCCAGCGGAAGTGCGATTCCTGCCAGGTGCCGGCGGCATCGTCCTTTTTCACGAGGTCGAGGATGAAGGCGACGATCAGCAGCACCGGCGTGACCTGCGCGCCGGGCACCACGGCGGCGACCGCGACGATCGCATGCAGTGCGTAGCTGATGTGGCCGATGTTCTTCAGCGACTGCTCGCTGTCGGAAAGCTTGGTCACGACATCGTTCATGTTCCGTCCGCCTCTCGGGTTTGCAACTTGCGTGCGGCGAATTCCTCGAGGCCCGACAGGCCCTCGCGCCGCTCCAGCTCGGCCAGCACGTCGGCCGGTGTCAGGCCGAACGCACTCAGCGCGAGCATCGAATGGAACCACAGGTCGGCGACCTCGTAGACGATCTTCTGGCGGTCGCCGTCCTTGGCGGCCATCACCGTCTCGGTGGCCTCTTCGCCGATCTTCTTCAGGATCGCGTCGGTGCCCTTGTGGAACAGCCGGGCGACGTAGCTCTTGTCCGGGTCGCCCTGGCGGCGCGACTCGATCACCGCCGCCAGCCGGGCCAGCGTGTCGTTGCCGTTGCGAGTGTCTTTCACCGCGGTTTTCACATCCGTCATTTGTAGATCGTCCCGGGGTCTTTCAAGACCGGCTCGACGGTGTGCCAGGCGCCGTCCTTGTAAAGCTGGAAGAAGCAGCTGTGGCGGCCGGTGTGGCAGGCTATTCCAGGTTCATGGCCGCGCTGGGTCACCTTCAGCAGCAGCACGTCGTTGTCGCAATCGAGGCGCATCTCGTGCACCTGCTGCACATGGCCGCTTTCCTCGCCCTTGTGCCACAGGCGCTGGCGCGAGCGGCTGTAATAGACCGCCTCGCCGAGCTCGGCGGTGCGGGCCAGGGCTTCGCGGTTCATGAACGCGAACATCAGCACGTCGTTGCTGCCGACCTCCTGCGCGATCACCGGCAGCAGGCCTTGCGCATCCCACTTGATCTCGTCGAGCCAGCTCATCGGGCGAGTGTATCCGTCGCATAAGTCGGGCCCGAGAACCCGCGCTCCTCGGCGAACCATGCCAGCACCGGCACGGTGCCCGGCAGCACCGGCTGCACCTGCACCGGCAGGCTCTGCCAGGCCATCTGCTGGGCCTCGCGCATCTCGAACTCGCCGGTCCACGCGAAGACCTTGCAGAAGTGGAGGCGCACCCGTGCATGCGGGTAGTCGACGATCTCGACCTTCCACGGCTGCACCGGCCCGATCGTGATGCCGATCTCCTCGTGCAGTTCGCGGCGCAGTGCCTGCTCGACGGTCTCGCCGGCCTCCAGCTTGCCGCCGGGGAACTCCCAGTAGCCGGCGTAGACCTTGCCGTCGGGCCGGCTGGTCAGCAGGAAGCGGCCGTCGGCATCGATCAGCACGCCCACGGCGACTTCGACCGGCGTGCGCTCGGCAGCGGTACTCATGACGCGTGCCGCCCGGCGTAGTCTTTTGCGAACTGGAACGCGACACGCCCGGAGCGCGACCCGCGCTCCAGCGCCCACACCAGCGAGGGCTGGCGGGCGGCGGCGATCTCGTCCTCGCCGACGCCGAAGCCGCGCAGCCATTGCGCGACGATCGCGAGGTATTCGTCCTGGCTGAACGGGTAGAAGCTGACCCACAGCCCGAAGCGTTCGCTGAGCGAGATCTTTTCCTCGATCACTTCGCCGGGGTGGACCTCGCCATCCTCGGTGTGCTGGTAGGTGAGGTTCTCCTTCATGTACTCGGGCAGCAGGTGGCGGCGGTTGCTGGTCGCGTAGATCAGCACGTTGTCGGAGGCCTGCGAAATCGAGCCGTCGAGGATGGATTTGAGCGCCTTGTAGCCGGGCTCGCCTTCGTCGAAGCTGAGGTCGTCGCAGAACACGACGAAGCGTTCAGGCCGGTCGGCGACCAGGTCGACGAGGTCGGGCAGGTCGACGAGATCGGCCTTGTCGACTTCGATCAGGCGCAGGCCGCGATCGGAAAACTCGTTCAGGCAGGCCTTGATCAGCGAGCTCTTGCCGGTGCCGCGTGCGCCGGTCAGCAGCACGTTGTTGGCGGCGTGGCCGGCCACGAACTGCGCGGTGTTGCGCAGCAGGCGCTCCTTCTGCGGCTCGACCTCGACCAGCTCGCTGAGCCGCACATGCGCCACATGACGCACCGGCAGCAGCTGGCCCGAGGCACCCCGCCGGCGATACCGAAACGCGATCGACGCGGACCAATCGGGCGCAACCAGCGGCTGCGGCAGCACCGCCTCCAGCCGTGTGAGCAGCGCCTCGGCGCGTTGGACCAACTGCAGCAACGTGTCGGGAGCAAGAGACATGCAAGACCGCCGGGCTGTTGCCGGCACCTGGGCTGGAATGGGGCCGTCAGTGTATTGGGTCTCGTCGCGTCGCGTGGCGGCGCGGCGGGTGAGGGGATGGGCTGGGGGCTCAGCCTCGGCGGTCGGCCCTGGCGGGCCGACTCCACGAAGAAGCTCGGCTTTGGGGATGCATCGGCAAACTCCCTCCACTCACTTCGTTCGTTGTGGTCAAACAGTGCCGATGAGTATATCTACGA
>NZ_JBFUFQ010000075.1:0-26088 GCF_056403355.1 Rhizobacter sp. P2_H3
CGATGATGTCGAGCGTGGCGCAGCGCCCGCGCTCGATGAGCCTGCCGGCGACGATGATGCGGCGCGACAGCCAGCCGGGCGGCGAGGGCGGACCGCAGGCGCTGGGCGCGCACGGCCAGGCCGGCAAGCCGGGCGGGGCGCTCCAGCCACAACGACCGCCGTCGATGCCGACGCCCTTCAGCCGGCCGAGCCTGAACTCGAGCACGGCCTTGGCGCGACCCACCTTGGGCGCTGCGAAGCCGATCGGGCAGGGCGGCGGCCAGACACAGGCGACGAGTGCGGCGTCCGAAATCGCCGAGCTCGATTCCCAGATCTCGCAACTGCTCGACCGGCTCGAGAGCCAGACCCGCCAACTGCGCGAACTCCACCAGCACGGTGCCGACAAGAACGATCCGACGAAGCTGATGGAAGAAATTCAGAAGACGCTCGACAAGCTCATCGAGCTCAATGAGAAGCGCAACGCGGCGATGGAGAAGGCCGGACAGTCGTTCGCGCAGGCGGCGCAGCCGCAGCCGCAAGGGTGACGAGGTGCCAGATAGGTTCATCTGAACCGGTTGACCCGGCAGAGGCCGGATTTCTAGACTGCGCCGCATCCTGAACGACAAGACCAGGGAGGTCTTTCATGCAGCATGCGCGCAGCGGCCTGCGGGCCGCGATTGGTTGTTTCCTTTGGTCCTTCGTATCGTCTGCCGCGTTGGCGCAGACACCGCCGCCGGTGTCGCCCACGCCGACCACGCGCTACGAGTACGACGCGATGGGGCATGTCACGAAGATCCTTCGGGGCGCGAGCGGCGACAGCACCTCGATCGGATACGACAACCTCTATCGCATCACGTCGATCACCGATGCCAGCCGGGGCTCGATCCGTTTCGACTACGACGGCGGGACGCCGTACATCAACAAGGTGACCGACCCGCGCGGCCTGGTGACCCTCTACGAGCGCGGAGGCTTTGGCACCGTGGTGAAGATCGTGAGCCCCGACACCGGGACGACGGTGTTCACCTACGTGCCCGGGACCGACCTGGTGGAGACCATGCTCGACAGCCGTGGCGTGTTGACGCGCTACTCCTACGATGCCAGTGAGCGCATGACGCGGGCTGAGCACAGCAGCGGCGAGCGGACCGATCCCGCGCTGACGTGGCGCTACAGCGAGCAAGGGCCCGAGTTCTCGTACGGCGGCGGCAGGCTCACCAGCATGGGGCACGGCGCCGGTGGAGACCGATACCGCTACGAAGAGCAAGGGGAGGTTGCGGTCCACACGCAATGGGTCGAGCCGGGGGCAGGCGCGAACAGCCGCACCGTGCAGCTGAAGGTGGCCTACGACTACCGCCTGGGCAACCTGGAGGGCGTCACCTATCCCTCGGGGCGCCGGCTGGTGATCGAGCGCGAGTACGGCCAGGCGTTGTCGCTGGCACTCGCCAAGGACGGTGCCAGCGTTCCGCTGCCATTGCTCAGCGAGATCAAGTGGGCGCCGTTCGGCATCGGGATCGACGGCTGGAAGTGGCATGCGCGTGGCGGACTGGTGCCGCATCGGCGCCTGTTCGATCTGAGCGGGCGCATGGTGCGCTATCCGATCGGTGGGGTGCTTCGCGATGTGCGCTACGACGCGCAGGACCGAATCGCCGCGTTCACGCACCAGCAGTTCGACGGCACCCGGCAACCGGCGCTTGATCAGCAGTTCGCCTACGACGAGCTCGACCGGCTCACGAGCGCGGTCACAGCGACCACGAGCTGGGCGATCTCGTACGACCCGAACAGCAACCGCGCGAGCATGAGCATCGACGGCATTCCCAGTCGCTACGACACCGAGCCGTCGAGCAACCGGCTGCGCGGCGTGACGAACCCGGCACGCAGCCTGGCCCATGACGAGGCCGGCAACACGACCAGCGACAGTGCGGGCTATGTGGCGACCTACGACATGGCCGGCCAGCTCGCCACACTGACCAAGGGCGGTGTCACGACCACCTACACCTACAACGCGATGGGCCAGCGCATCCGCAAGGTGAGCAGCACCGGGCCGCAGAGCACGGTGATCTACGCCTACGATCAGGACGGGCAGTTGCTCGGCGAGTACGACCACGAGGGCCGGGCGATCCGCGAGTACGCGTGGCTGCAGGACGTGCCGGTCGCGGTGTTCATGCCGAACCCGGCGGATGCGAACGGGCCGCCGCTGGTGTTCTACATCCACGCTGATCACCTGAATGCGCCGCGCGCGGTGCTCGACACGGAGGGCAGGATTCGCTGGCAGTGGCTGGCCGAGCCGTTCGGTACGACCGCGCCAGTCGTGGATCCGGGCGGACGCGGGCCCTTCATGTTCAGCCTGCGCTTCCCGGGGCAGGTGGCGGACGGGGAGAGTGGGCTGTTCTACAACGACACGCGATACTACGATTCGTCCCTCGGGCGCTACACCACGGCGGACCGCATCGGGCAGAACGGCGGGGTCAACCTATACGGCTACGCCAACGGAAATCCTGTCGACACGGTGGACCCCACGGGGGAGTTCGGCCTCCTTGGCGGGCTCGTCGGCGGACTCGGAAATCTCGGCTATCAGCTTTACATCAACGGCGGCAATCTGAAGTGCATCAACCCGTGGGAGGTAGCCTCGTGGGCGCTGATGGGGTCAGGGGCGGGCCTCGTGGGCCGGGCAGGCCTTGCCGGGGTGGGGCGATTCTTCTGGGACCCTCGGCGATGGGCCACTATCAGCAAGGGGTATTGGACGGCCAGAGGTGGCGCTGGGACTTCCAGCCTCGACCATTGGATTGTGTCTCGATCATTTGGAACATCGATCGGGCTTCCCTCGGGACTCACCAACGCTGGACTGAATTTGGTTCAGATGCCGCAGCGGGTGAATTCCTTTCTCGGAGGTTTTCTCGGGCCRGGTGCAACAAGGACCGGTGCTACGCAAGCCGCCATGGCCTTGGGAAGAATCGGTGCGAGTGGCACGATCTTGGGTACTGCAAGTGTGGGTGGTGCCAGTGGCTACATAACAGGGACGCTGGCCAATCAGGATCCGGAGTGCGGCTGTAGATGAGTTGGTCCATCTGCATTTTTTGCGGCGAACGCAAGGCAGCCTACGACATGTCGTGTTCGGCGTGCAATCGAGTGCCTGCGTCTGCCCACGACTTCGCGAAGAGCTTGCTGTTGTCGTCGGACTTTCAGTGGGATGCGATGGATCTGCCCAAGTCGGACGACGAATTGACGAGGCTCGGCGAGTGCATCGCATCGGGCCGYCACGACTGCATTTCCGAGGGTGACGTCGAGGCAATGGTGAAGCATCTGTCGGAGCTCGATGCCTACCGACGCCGGTGGACGCTGCCGATGGTGCTGCTGTTCTGGTTCACTCCCGCCATGTTGTTTCTTGCTTTCGTCATCTATCTCGTTGTCCAGGTGATCGTCGCTTGAACGGCGTATGCAGACGCATTGCATCAGGCTGGACGATGTGTGATGGAGGTGCCCGTGTGATGCTGGCAGTCTGCGTTCATTGCGGAAACATCAAGCGGACCCTCTCCGCCGGGTGCGTCATCTGCCACTTTCAGCCGCACGCTGCTGAGGACAAAGCCAAGGCGTTCATCCTCTCGACGGCGTATGAGATCGACGGCGAATACCGCGGCATGACTAGAGAGCAACTCACCGCCATTGGGACTGCCATCGAGAATGGGCATCCATATGCCTTTGACCAGACCGAGGTCCAGTCGGTCATTGCATATGCGAAGCGCGTACTGGCTGTGCCCCCAAGGCGTTTGGTCATCGATGGGGTGCGATGGCTGTTGCCTCCACTCTTGATCTTGATGGTTGCCTATCTGCTCGTCTTCTGGACGAAGTGAGCGCGAGGGGCATATGGGACTTGCACCGGATACCTCGTCAAGACTGCGTTCCTGCGGAAGACATCGAGGCGATGGTGAAACATCTGTCGGAACTGGATGTCTATGGCCGACGTTGGAGTCTCCCGATGGTGCTGCTGTTCTGGTTCACTCCCGCGATGCTGTTGGTTGTCTTTGTGGTCTACCTGATTGTCCAGGTGATGGGCGCTTGAGGAATAGTGAATGGAAATCGACGAGATCGTGAGAGCCGTGCGTTCGGCCAGTCGGAAGAAATTCTTTCGGCGGAAGCCTGTGTTCACACCCTACAGAGCCGTTGCGCTCGATGAAATCGAAGCCATCGAACAAGGAATCGGGATCGCCGTGCCCGGCGATCTTCGTCGCTGGCTCCTGACGCTTGGCTACGGAGATATTGATGAGGGGCTGAGCTTCCGCGAGGAGTGGTTCGCTGCCATAGAGCGTGGTCAACTGAAAGGTGGCGCCCTGTTCGCTCAGGACACGCAAGGCAACTTCTTCGGATTCGACATTCACGGACGCATCTATTTTTTCTCGCGATCCCAGCCCTTCTTCTCGATGATCTCAGAGAGCTTCTGCGGATTCATCGAAGAGCTTGTCAAACGCGACTACAAGATTCGGGACTGGGTCGATACGCTCGCAGCGCAAAGGTACGAGTGGTGAATCACCGCTACACCCTGTGGTCGTAGACGAACCGCCGGACCTTCACCGCCGCCAACCCTGCAGCATCCGGATGCGCCGGGTTGATCAGCACGTTGTCTTCTTCCTCGATGATCACCGACGGCACGACCAGCAGCGCCGACTGTCCCCCGCCCAGCCACGCTGAGCCGAGCTCGCGCGAGACCAGCCCTTCGGGGATCGCATCCCAGCCGACGGCCGGTGGACGTTGCAGCACCAGCCGCGCCGCCCAGACCGCGTCCGGCACATCGATGCGCACGAGGAAGCGATTCCACGGCAACTTGCCCGCGCTCTTGCCGAAATGCGCCCGCGTCTCCCAGGCCGCGAGCGACACCGAGGTGGCCGCGAAGCTCACCAACTCTCCGGGATGGTTCCAACGCGATCCGCGGCTCGCGGCACCCTTTCCGGCCAGGTCATCGGCGCCCCACTGCGGTGTGTCGGCGGCAATGCGCCACAACGCCACCGTCATGCAGGCAGTCCCCCGCGCATGCGCTCCAGCACCTGCTCCACCGCGCGCAGCCCCTCGGGGTTGCGCAGCAGCTCGGCCGGGGTCCTGCCGCCCAGTTCGGGCAGCGGTTCGCGCAGCCATTCAGCGAGCCAGGCGTCGAGGTCGAAGTCTTTCAATTGCGCCGGATCGCCGCTCTCCTCGAGCAGGCGGCGCAGCGTGGCCGCCACGCGCAGCAAACCCATCACCCGGTGCCCGGCGACGTCCGGCAGCACCTCGCCGGCTTCGTCCTTGCGGCGGAAGGTGGTGGGCGATACGCCGATGATGTCCATCACGGTCGACACCGGCTGACCGGTCGCCTCGGCGATCACGTCGACCAGCCAGGTGGGAACACCCGCTTCGACCGCGTCGAACAGCACGATCCCGGGTGAACTGCGCACCCGCCCGACCAGGTCGGCGAAGGCCTTGCGGGATGCCTTGGCACCGGCCGCCGGCCCGCGCCCCTGCACCGACCAGAAGTCGGCGGGTGGCTTGGAACCCAGGGCCGGCCGGGGGCGCACAGCGGCAGCACACATGATGATTCACCCAAATGGTTGATCAGAATGCGCCAAATGGTAGCGTATTCCGATCGCCGCCGGGTGAAAACCGGATCAGAAGAAATCCGCCGCCTTCGGCTTCTCGCCACTCGCCCCGTTGAGCCCCGCCTTCACGCCGCCCGTCACCAGGCTGCCGGCACTGCTGTTGGTCGCCACGTTGAGCCCGGTGCCTGCGATGTCCAGCCCGGCGTCGCGCAAGGCCTTCTTGACGTCGCCGCCCTGGATCGCCGTCGCGGCGACGTTGGTCCCCTCCGACCACACGCGCGAACCCACCGCGACCGCCTTGGCCACCAGGTTGAACGGCGGCGGCAGCACCTTGCCGAGTTTCTCGGCCACCTTCGAGACCACGTTGGCGATCTTCGACACCACGCTCAGGCAGCCCTGCAGGAACTTCTTGAAGCCGCCGCCCTTGGCCTTCTTCTGGTCCGGCTGGTCCATCTCGCCGGCCACCATGTCGCCGACCGCCTTCACGTCCTCGGCGCCCTTCGGCTTGTGCGTGGCGTTCGCCGGCGTCGTTGCGACCTCCTTGTTCTCCAGGTGGCTGCGGAAGGCCTTGATGTCGTCGCGGCTGATGGTGCCGTCGTCCGACTGCTGCCACAGCTTCTTCGCGCCCTTGATGTCGCGGCCGTGCTTGGCGTTGTCCAGCTTGCCGAACAGCACCGGGTCCTCGAGGAATTTCTTCGCCGCTTCCTTGTCCTCCGGCGCGGCCTTCGGGTCGTCGGCGATCTTCTGCAGCTTGTCGCGGTTGAACTTGCCGCCGAACGCGCCGTTCGGGTCCGCATCGATGCGGTCCAGCGCCTTCTTCTGGTCGGCGTCGAGCTGCCCCTTGGCCGCGATCTTGTCCTCCATGCTCGCGTGCGAGACCTTGTCCTTGCCGTTGTTCAGGTCCTTCCACTCCTGCGGGTGGTCGGTGAAGTACTTGGCCGCGGCGATCAGCTGCGGCGGGCACTTGCCGGTGTGCGAGGTGCCGTCGACGATCTTGTGCAGCTCGTCCAGCGACATGTCCTTCGGCAGGTAGTCGGCGTACTTGTACAGCTCGTTCTCGGCATCGTTCTTCGTGATCGGCCGGCCCTCGGTCGTCTTGCCGTTGTCGCCCGACGGGATGTAGTTGTCCGCGTAGCCCTGGGCCTTCTCTTCGTTGTAGGCCTTCAGCTCCGGGTCCTCGGCCAGCTTCTGGATGTCCTTCGAGCTGATCTTGTGGTCGAGCTTGCCGTTCTTGCCGCCGTCCAGCATGTCCTGCAGGCCCTGGTCCGACAGCACGGTGTTCAGCGCCTTGCGCAGGTCCGGCGGCGTCTTCTCGTCCTTGGCCATCTTCTCCATGTCGGAGATCTTGGTGCCGTGCTTGCTGAATGATCCCTCATGGCGCTCCAGCGTCGACAGCGCATCCATGCGCGCGGCCTTCTGCTCCGCGCTCACCGGCCGCTGTGCCGGCGGTAGCTGCTGCTGTTGCTGCTGGGCGGCCTTCTGCATCGCCTGCGCCTGTTGCGCGCCGCCTTGCTGCACCGCGCCGATCATGCCCTTCAGCAGCTGAGCGCCTCCGCCTTCGCCGTCCTCGTCGCCCCCACCCGGCAGCGACAGCGGCGGCAGTTGCCCCATCGTCGATTGCGCGAGCTGCTGCATCGGGTCGCCGCCCTGCGGCGTGCCGCCGAGCTTGCCTTGCGGCGGCACGGCGATGCCGATCCGGCCCTGCAGCCATGCCTTGTTGTCGACCATCATGTTCATGCTCGTTCTCCTGCGGAATGTGGGGTGTTGGAATGGGGCGCCGAGTCGAGGTGTCGCTCAGCGCGCCTGCAGGCTGCCCTGCAGCTGCTGCAGCAAGCCGGTGGGCAGCAGCAGGTGCCGCACCTGGCTGACCAGCACGCYGATCAGCAGCGCGAGCATCAGCATCGTCACCGCGCCCTTGACCGGCTGGCTGAGGTTGGTGGGTTCGAGCTTGTCGGCCGCGCGCGTGATCAGCCCGAAGCCGAGGTCGATCAGCACCAGCACCAGCATCATCGGCGCGGCGAACTTGATCGTGCTCGTCATCAGCGAATCGGTCTGCTGCACGATGAACAGGTCGGGTACGCGGGCCAGGTCGGGCATCGGCGCGAACAGCGGCCACACGTGGAACGAGTCGAAGATCGCGCCGATGAACACCAGCATGCCGCCGAGCGCGAAGAACACCGCGATCACCAGCTGCACCAGCAGGTTCGACACCGGCGTGCTCTGCTGCCCGCTCATCGGGTTGGTGAGCTGCACGCTGTTGTAGCCGGCCTGCGTGTCGATCATCGCGCCCACGCACTCGGCCACCCAGAACACCGTCGAGGCGGCAAA
Organism: Rhizobacter sp. P2_H3; assembly: GCF_056403355.1. Taxonomy (NCBI): domain Bacteria; kingdom Pseudomonadati; phylum Pseudomonadota; class Betaproteobacteria; order Burkholderiales; family Sphaerotilaceae; genus Rhizobacter; species Rhizobacter sp. P2_H3. Next base: position 7,866 of record NZ_JBFUFQ010000075.1, read on the forward strand.
ACCCATCAGCAGGCCGATCATCGATTCCTTCAGCGCGAAACCGGCCCACTGGCCGGCCGTCAGGTTGCTCGCGACGTCGGCCGGCAGGCCGAACGCGACGAAGCCGCCGATGATCACGACCAGGCCGGCGCGCACGTAGCCCTGCACGAACTGGTCGCCCATCGGCGGCAGCACGTTGAAGGCGGCGAACAGGCGCAGGCTGGCGAGCGCGGTCGCGAGGAACAGGTCCTCCAGCGGATGCAGCGTGCGCGCGGCGACCTCGTACAGGCCCTGCATGTCATCCATGGGCGGCCTCCTGGCGCTGGGCGCGCTGGCGGGCGACGAAGCGCGCCGCGCCGGTCTCCTCGGTCTCTTCCTCGGCCAGTTCCTCCTGCGCCGCTTCGCGCTCGCGCAGGATGGTGGCGATGCGCTGCTCGAAGCCCTCGATGCGCTGGTCGTTGCGGCGCACCGCCGCCTGCGCGGTCTTCACCACGGCGGCCTGGCGGTCGACGTGCTTGTGGCTGTCGGCCAGGGCCTTCTCGGCCTGTGCGGTCGCGCTTTTCAGGTCCTCGATGCGGAAATCCGCCGCGCGCACCGCGTACGGCGTGAAGGAGGTGCGCAGCAGCGCGTCGCGTTCGTCGCGCGCGTCGCGCTCGTCCTGGCGGCAGGCGGCGAGCTCGCCCTCGGCGGTCCGGCGCGCCTCTTCGAGCTCGGCGAGCTGCTTGCGCGCCGCCTGCACCTCGGCCTCGAGCCGCTCGCCCTGGCGCTTGCGCACCTTCACCAGCGTCCGCAGCGCCTTGACGGGCGCCGCACTCACCTGACGACCTCCGCCAGCTGCCCGAGGATGTCCTCGTACGGCATCAGGTCGCTGGTCTTCTGGTTCAGGAACGCGCGGATCTCGCCGACGCGCTCGATCGCCAGGTCGGCCACCGGATCGTTGCCGGCCTGGTACTCGCCGACCTGCAGCAGCATCTCGACCTCGTCGTACTTGGCCATCAGGTTGCGCAGGTGGCCGGCCGCCTCGGCGTGCTCGGGCGGCACGATCTGCGTCATCACGCGCGACAGGCTGCCCAGCACGTCGATCGCCGGGTACTGGTTCTTCGCCGCGATCTTGCGCGACAGGATCATGTGGCCGTCCAGGATGCCGCGCACTTCCTCGGCGATCGGGTCGCCGCCGCTCTCGTCCTCGGCCAGCACGGTGTACAGCGCGGTGATCGAGCCGACCGCGCCCATGCCGGTGCGCTCCAGCAGCCGCGGCAGCTCGGCGAACACCGACGGCGGGAAGCCGCGCCGCGCCGGCGGCTCGCCCGCCGCCAGGCCGATCTCTCGCTGCGCCCGCGCAAAGCGCGTCAGCGAATCCATCATCAGCAGCACGCGCTTGCCCTGGTCGCGGTAGTACTCGGCGACCGCGGTGGCCACGTAGGCGGCCTTCGCGCGCTCGATGCTCGAACGGTCGGAGGTGGCGCACACCACCACCGACTTCGCCATGCCCTCGGGGCCGAGGATGAACTCGATGAACTCGCGCACCTCGCGGCCGCGTTCGCCGATCAGCGCGATCACGCTCACGTCGCACTGCGCGCCGCGCGCCAGCATGCCCATCAGCGTGCTCTTGCCGACGCCGGCCGGCGCGAAGATGCCCATGCGCTGGCCTTCGCCGAGCGTCATCAGCCCGTCGATGATCTTGACGCCGGTGGGCAGCGGGTGCTCGATCATCGCGCGGCTCATCGGGTCCGGCGGATCGGCGAACACCGGCCGTTCCTCGTCGCCGAGCAGCGGGCCGAGCCCGTCGATCGGGTCGCCCAGGCCGCTGATCACGCGGCCGAGCAGCTGCGGGCCGACGCGCACCGACAGCGGCCGGCCGGTGCCGACCACCTGCGTGCCTTCGGAGACGCCGCCCATCGAGCCGAACGGCGACAGGATGGCGCCGTGCTTGCCGAAGCCGACCACCTCGGCGCGCTGCAGCAGGCGGCCGCGCGGGTCGCGCAGCTCGCACAGCTCGCCGACCTTGGCGTCCAGGCCACTCGCGCGGATCAGCGTGCCGACCACCTCGGTGACGCGGCCGGTGCGGGCCAGCACGTCCTCATGCGTCAGCTCCTGCTCGAGCGTGCTGACGAAGCGCTGGAAGCTGGTGTCCATGGTCAGGCGGCTTCCAGGTGGTCTTCGGTGGGGGTGTCGTCACGGGATTCGTCGGCGTCTGCGTCTTCGGCGTCGTCCGCCTGCGCCATCTCGCGGGCCGCGCGCTCGACGGCACGGCGGATCGCGGCCAGCTGCGTGTCGAGCCCGGCATCGATGACACCGCTGTCGGATTCGAAGCGGCAGGCGCCTTCGGGCATCTGCGCATCGACGACGACCTCGATCGCCGTGCCGGTAGCGCCCTGGGGCAGCTGCGCCATCAGCTCGGCGATGGCGCGTTGCGCGTCCTCGCGGTCGGCCTCGGGCACGCGCAGCGTCAGCATGGCCGAGTCCTTCACCAGCTTCGTGATGGTGCGCAGCGAGCGGCGGTACAGCGCCGAGCGGTCTTCCTGCTCGATCACGCGCTCCACCGCCATCGAGACGATGCCCGACAGCCGCTCGCTCTGGCGCACCAGCGTGCGCCGGCGCGACTCGGCGGCCTGCAGCTGCTGCGAGGCCCAGTGCGCCGCGGCGTCCTGCGTGCCCTGGTCGAAGCCCTGCTGCCAGGCGCCGTCGAACTGCGCCTGCGCCTGGGCGAGCAGGTCATCGGCCTGCGCCTGTGCGTCGGCGAGCAGCGCGTCGGCCTGGGCTTGCGCCTCGGCCAGCACGCGCTCGCGCTCGGCGTCGATCGCCGCGGCCACGTCGGCCGACGACACCAGCTGCGCGTGGTCCTGTGCGCGCAGCACGCCGTCGTCTAGGCCGACAGTGCACGGTCCATGGGTGAGCCAAACAGCCATGCATGCTCCGGAAAGTAGTGGGGAAGTCGAGCCATCATTGAATCGCCGGGCGGCGAGGCCGATGGGGCGGCGGAAGAAGACGCGGATGGAAACGCGAAGGCCGGGTCGGCCTGCGTGCTGCCCGGCGCGAGCGCGAGCCGCACCCAGGCCAGCGTGTGCTTGCAGTGCCATTCGCGGCGCTCGCTCAGGCGGGCGTAGCCGGCGGCGGCCAGGCGTTCGGGGTCGAGCTCGGCGGCCGACAGCGCGCCGGCGGCCGGGTTGCCGGTGATCCGGGGCGCGGCCAGCAGTTCGTTGTAGGCCGCCTCGCCGATGCGCTCGATGACGGCCTGGCGCGCGCCGCGGCCGATGCAGCGGCGCACGCGCTCGCGCTCGGCATGCAGCGCGACGGCGCCCAGCACGCGCAGCACCTGCTCGCGCGGCAGCAGCGCGATGCGGTGCGCCCGGTGCTGGAAGCCGGCCAGCGACGCCCAGCGCAGGCCGTAGACCCCGGCCAGTGCGGAGGCGCCGCGCTCGCTGGCCGCGGCCGGCGGTGGCGTCTCGAAGCCGATGCGTTGCCAGGCGGCCTGCACCCAGGCGGGGTGCAGCTGCGCGGCGATGTCGGCGGATTTCGCGCGCGCGGTCGCCAGCAGGTGGCGCAGCAGCGGCACGGTCTCGGCGGACGCGGGCAGCGCGTTCATCAGGCGGCTCCGGCGGCAGCGGTGTCGGCGCCGGACTTCAGCAGCCCGCGGCGGCGCGCGAAGGCATAGCCGCCACCGAGCAGCGCGCCGGCGCCGAGCAGCAGCGACAGGCCGAGCACCGGCGACATCCCGCTGCGCTGCGCGAGCGCCGCGCTGGCCGTCTCCGGCAGCGCGGCCGCGGCCACCAGCGTCACGTTGACGTTCTCGTAGGTCAGGCCCTCGACGCTGCGCACCACGAGGTTCTTGACTGTCGGCACCAGCGTGGCCACGTTCGATTCGGCGCGGTGCTTGATGAACACCGACGCGCTCGACGGCTTCACATGCTCGGCTAGCGGGTCGTTGTTCGGCAGCACCACGTGCACGCGGGCCGACACCACGCCGTCGATGCTCGACAGCGTCTTCTCGAGCTCCTGCGACACGCCGTAGATGAAGCGCACGCGCTCCTCGGTCGGCGTCGAGATCAGGCCGTCCTTCTTGAACATGTCGCCCAGGTTGGCGCGGCGTTCGGCCGGCAGGCCGTTGGCGCGCAGCACCGCGAGCGCGCGGCCCATGTGGTCGGTCTCGACCGCGACGTTCCAGGTCTTGCCGTCGGGGCTGGCCTTGGCGGCGTCGAGGTTGGCCAGCAGCAGCACGCCCAGCATGTCGTTGGCGTCGGCCTCGGTCAGCTTGGTGTAGACGTCCTGCTTGCAGCCGGCGAGCGCCAGGGCGCAGGCGGCGAGCACGATCGCGCGCAGCAGGAAGGCCGGAGGGGTGGGGATCGACAGGGTGGTCAGCACGGTGGGCTCCTTCAGGACCGCGAGGTCACTGGTTCTTCAACAGGGTTTGCAGGCTCTTGTTCGAGCCCTGCGTGATCGAGGTGGCGATCTGCAGCTTCAGGTTCGTCACCGCGACGTTGCGGCTGACCGCCATCGACGCGGCGACCACCTCGGAGGCACCCATGCCGGGCGCCGCGGCGAGGAAGTTCTCGACCTGGCCTTCGACGCGCTGCAGGTCGCCCTGCTGGCGCTCGATCACGTGCTGAATCACGTTGCCCGGGTGGCTCACCGATGCGGCGGCATGGTCGGTGCTGCGCTGCATCAGCGACTGGAAGTTCTGCTGCATCTCGGGCGTGACGGCCGAGGGCACGGGTGCCACGCCGTGGCCGGCGCCTTGCGTCGCCTGCGAGGCCAGGGCCTGCAGCGCCTGCTCGGCGGGGTTCAGCGGGGCGACGGATGAAATCGGGTTGATCATGGTTCGTCCTCGGTGGAACGGGTCAGCAGGCCAGGCCCATCGGCGGCATCATCGACAGGTGGCTGCCGCCCTGGGAGTCGTTCGAGGCCTTGCGGATCTGGCGGCCGGAGGCCGATTCCAGCGCATCGACGATGCCGCGTGCCGCGGCGTCCGCCGGCAGCGCGATCGCCTCTTCGGCATAGGTTTCCCACAGGCCGTCCTGCTGCACGTACAGCGTGAACGACAGCATCGCCTTGATGACCGCGTTGGTCGGGTGCTTGTGCTCGGTGCGTTCCAGCAGCGAGCGGGCGCCGGTGAAGTCGCCGGCATGGATCAGGATGCGGGCCTCGGCCGCAGCGAGCTGCGGCAGGTTCGGATGCACCGCCGACATCAGCTTCAGCACCGTGGCGACATCGTTGCGCGGCGCAATCTCGCTCGCGAGCGAGTAGACCGCGGCGAACAGATCGGTTTGCCACTTCGGCAGCTTGCGTGCGGACATGGTCGAATCCTTCAGGCCAGTTCAAAGAGTCTGGAAAGGTGGCATCGCCGACCCGATGCCCCGGGGGTGGAACAGCAGAAAAGGGCGGACGGTCGGTCCGCCATGAATGGCTTACTGCGCCGCCGACTTGAACGACTCGCCGGCCTTCTTCATGACGCTGTTCAGACCGTCGTTGATCGACGCCATCATGTTCATCTTGGCCATCGCCGAGCTGGCTTGCATCTGCATCTCGGTCATGGCTTGCGCGTCTTGCACGGCGCTGTTCAGCGACTGGCCCGTGGTGCTGACATCGCTCCCGCCGATCGAGTTCAGGGTGCTGCCCACCGAGTTGGAGGCGTTGTTGGCGACCGCGCTTGTGCCGGCCATGGTGGCGGCGTTGCTGGCAGCACCGGAGGCGGTGCTGGTGAGGTTCTTGCCAAGGCCCAGGGCGCCGGAGCTGGAGAAGAGGTTGAGCGGGTTCATGTCGTTTCCTTTCAGGGGTGCCTTGCAGGCGGGTTGCAACCACTTGGCAGGCTCCGTGTGGAGCCTGATCGAGAGCGGGTTACGTTGCTCTGTCGAATTCGGTCGATGCGATGGCCGAAGCCAGCGCGCGTTGAAGGGAGCCGTCCTGCGGCCACATGCGTGACAGCGCGGCGAAGATCGTGTCGGCGTCCTGTTCGCTGCCGTGCACCAGGCCGAGCGCCATCGCGGCGGCCAGCTTGCGGACGACCTCGATCTGCAGGGGCTGTGCATCCATGGGTGCAGTCCTCGAGAGATCAGGCGACGAGTTCGCGGCCGTGCGTCTTCTGCCAGGCCAACAGCACGATGCGGCGCGACGCGGCGAAGGCCTCGCTCACGAGCCCGGCGAAGTTCTTCTCCTCGAAGTCCGTCGCGCGCAGCTGCATCTGCTGGCTCAGCGTCTCGGCCTGCGCGAAGTACTTCGCGAGGCGGCGCGTCTTGTCGCCGGTGGTGTCGCCGTTCACGGTGGCCTGCAGCTTGTCGAAGTCGGCCAGCAGGTCGGCGGGCGGGGGGGCGAGATCGGTGCTCATCAACGGACTCCTTGGAGGGCGGTCTGACCGTTGGTCAGCACCGCATCGGGGGCGACGGTGAGCACCAGGTGCTTCACACCGTCACGGGTTTCCATCACCGACACGCCGTCGGTCGACAGGGATGACAGGACGGCCGGGCTCGGCGGCTGCGGCGTCGCAGGCTCCTCGAGCACCGCGTCGATGCGCTTGACGACCGGCGACAGGTCGGCGGTGACGCGATCGATCGCGGCCTGCGTCGCGGCGACGTCGTTGGCCTTCACCGCGTAGCTGAAGACGCCGGCGCCGCGGTAGGTGATCTGTGCGCCGGGCAGGCCGATCGCGCTGCGGATCGTCTCGGCGACATCGCTTGCCACCGACACGTGCTGCTGCAGCGGGAAGCCGGCGGGTGCGGCCTTCAGCGCGGCGTTCACCGCACGCAGCTGCTCGGCGTTGTCGAGCAGGCCGTCGATGCTCAGCGAGCCCTGGGCGATGCGCACCGACAGCCGGCCGGCAGCCACCCCGTCGATCGCCCGCTGCAGCGCGGCGCGGCTCATCTCCAGCGTCGGGGCCGGGGCCTCGTTGGCCCGCGACGTGGCCGAGACCAGCCAGCCGGCGGAGACCAGCGCGATGATCACTGCGAGCGCTCCGGGGACGGCACGGGCAGGGCGGGCCACCAGCCGTTGACGGACGGCAGCCAGGCTGCCCGACGGCGCGACGGCGCGGGTTGCGGCCAGCAGCGCGGCATCATCGGGCCAGTCGGCGCCGCTGGGGCCGGTGCAGACGCGGACACCGCTGAAGTCGACCGGGATGAAATCATCGAAGCGAAGCCGCTGCGGGCTGCCGTTCGACCACTGTGCCAGCGCGTCACCGTCGGCGCCGAGGCGCAGCGTGAGGGGCGGAAACTGCCAGTCAGCAATGGAAATGTCGCATTCATCTGCTTGTCCGATCGAATGGGTTCCTGGGCTCAGATCCAGATAGGCACCGGCATGCGTGCCGCTCAGGATGCGAAGGCGTTTGTGCGCCGGCGAAGTGCTCATGTCAGCGGGCTCCCTTGGTGTCGCAGCCGGTGGCCAGGCCCAGGGCCTGGGCCGCGCAGCCGGTCTTCGGCGCGGCGGTCTTGCTCGTCGCCTTGCCGTTCGTGTTCGCTGCCGTTCGCGTCGTCGACGAGGCGGTCGTGGCTGCCGTGGCGGTGGCCGGCGCGCTGCTGCCGGGCAGCAGTGCGGCACGCGGCGTCAGCAGCGGTTTCAGCGTCGGGATCACGTAGCCGGGCGACAGCGCGCCGTAGGTCGTCAGTGCGGCGACGGCGGTCGGGCCTGCGAAGCCGCGCTGCGTGCTGCCGGTGCGCGGCGTCGACGAGGACGACGGCGGCGGTGCGAGCGGCGTGGGGAATTCAGGCGCGGGCGCCGGCGCCGGTGTGGGTGCAGGCGCGGGTGCCGGCGTCGGCACGGTCGGCGTGGCCGCCGCACGGCCAACCCCGATCACCTTCGGCGTCAGCAGGAACAGCCGTTCGCTGCGGAAGCTCGTGTTCTCGTCGTGGCGGAACGCCGCGCCGAGCAGCGGGATGCGCGAGAGCCCCGGCAGGCCGCTGCGGCCCTTGCTGTTCGATTCGATCGAGATGCCGCCGATCAGCAGGCTCTCGCCTTCGCGCACCGTCGCTTCGGTGCTGATCTCGGTCTGCTTGATCACCGGCACCGAGTCGACGACCGTGCCTTCGAAGTTGCCGTCCTGGATCGACAGCGACAGCCGCACCTCGCGGTGGTCGGCGTAGGTGACGATCTGCGGCGTCACCTGCAGCGTGGTGCCGGCCTCGATGGTGAAGAGGTTGGCATCCAGGTTGCCGGCCACGCGCACCGAGGCGACGCGCTTGTCGGTCATCGTCGCGGTGCGGTTCACGGCCCCCAGCACCTTGGGGCGCGCCAGGATGTTGGCCTTGCCGGTGCCTTCGAGGGCGCGGATGCGGGCCAGCAGTTGCTTGCCGGCGTTGCCGACCAGCGTGGTGACGTTGCTGCCGGTCAGCGTGCTGGTGCCGGCGGTGCCGGGCTGCGCACCGGGCGAGCCGGGCGACACCGTCAGGCGGGTCACGCCGTCTTTCGTGAAGGTCCAGTCGACGCCGAGCGATTCGAAGGCGTCGCTGCTCACGTCGATGATCGAGGCCTCGATCTCGACCAGGTCCTGTGCGATGTCAAGCTGGCGGATCAGCGTCTCGTATTCGCGCATCCGGTCGGGCAGGCCGCGCACGATGATCGCGTTGGTGGCCTCCTCGGCCTGGAAGAACGGGCGCTCGGCCTCGGCAGGCGCCAGCGCGTCGCTGCTGCTCAATTGGTTGGCGCGCACCTCGTCGTCGCGCTTGTTCGCGTTGCTGCCGCCGCCGGTCTCGGGCAGCTTCAGGCCGTAGGTGGCCTGGGCGGCGCGGGCCTTGTCGGCGCGGCCGACCAGCCCGTTGACGGCACCCTTCAGGGCCTGGTTGCCGCCTGCGGCACCGGCGCCGGCGCCGTTGTTCGAGAACAGGTTGTTCAGCGTGCTGGCCAGGCCCGGCACCTTGGCGTTGCCGAACACGCGGTCGCCGGCCGTCGCGAAGCGCAGCGGGAACACCTGGATCGACTTGCCGACGCGGTCATGGCCATCGCGCTCCAGCTGCTCGAGCACCGTCGAGACGAGCTCGATGTGGCGCGGCGGGCCGTAGGCCAGCAGCGTCTGCTGGCGGTCGTCGAACTTGAGCGGGAAGCGCGCATCGCCCAGGCCCAGCGAGCCGAGCATCGAACGCACCTGCTGGCGGTCGTAGCCGCGCATGCGGAACACCCGGCTCTGCATCGCACGGGACGGGTAGACGAAGAGCGTCGTGCCGTCGAAGTACCAGATGACGCCGTAGGTGCGGGTCATCGCGTTCAGGAAGTCTTCGGGGCGGGTGTTGAAGTTCGCGTTCACCGAGCCGTCGACGCCGGAGTCGACGACCACCGGGATGCCCTGGCTCGCGGCGAAGTCCTGCAGCACGTCGGGCAGCTTCTTGCCGTCGGCGCGGTAGACGAAGCGCTTGCCCGAGAAAGGCGTCGCGTCGGCGGCAGCGGCGGGCTGCAGGGCGGCGAGTGCGGCGGCGGCAATCAGGGTGGTCAGGAATCGCACGGCTTGTGTCCGGTTTCGTTGGCTGTCTGTGCCGGTTCTCGGCGTCGACTGCATGGATGCAAGTGTGGGCGGCGTGCCGAGGCCGGAAGGGCCTGTACGCGAAGCCGTGGACAGTGCTGCGAAGGGCTGGCGGCGTCATTTTTTGAAAGCGGTTTCGAACGAACGTTCGCGCCGCGTGTCAACCCGATGAAAGCGAGGGGCCAGCGAGGTGAAAGCAATTGCGAGAACGGACATGCCGATGCCGCTTTTGTCGTGTAGCCTTGCGTGGCTTCGCGTTCACACATGAACCATCCGACCCAGCTCTCCAAGTACGCGATCAACCAGGTGATCGGTGAAGGCGCCATGGGCGTGGTCTACAAGGCCACCGACACGGTGCTGCGCCGCACCGTCGCGATCAAGACCCTGCGCCGCCCGCTGGTGGAGCAGGGCGGCGGGGGTGCACTGCTCGCCCGCTTTCGCAACGAGGCGCAGGCCGCGGCCCGCCTGATGCACCACAACATCGTTGCGGTGCACGACTATGGTGAGCACGAGTCCGAGCCGTACATCGTGATGGAGTACGTGCAGGGCTCCACGCTGAAGGAGCCGCTGCGCCGCGGCACCCGCTTCGACGATGCCGACATCGTCGGCCTGATGGCCCAGCTGCTCGACGGCCTGCACTATGCGCACGAGCAGGGCGTGTGGCACCGCGACATCAAGCCGGCCAACCTGTTGTGGACCAACGACGGGCGGCTGAAGATCGTCGACTTCGGCATTGCGCGCATCGCGACGATGGGCTTGTCGCAGGTCAGCTCGACGATCGGCACGCCCGGCCACATGGCGCCGGAGCAATACGCCGGCGAACAGGTCGACCGGCGCGTCGACATCTTCGCGGCCGGCGTGCTGCTCTACATGTTGCTGGCCGGGCGGCCGCCGTTCGTCGGCAGCAACGAGAACGTGATGTTCCAGACGCTGAGCAGCGAGCCGCTGCCGCCGTCGAGGGTGCATGGCAGCCACCGGCCGCAGTGGTTCGATCCGGTGGTCGCTCGCGCGATGGCGAAGCGTCCGGACGACCGCTTCGCGACGGCGCTGGAGTTCAAGCACGCGCTGATGGCGCAGGCAAGCCAGGCGCTCGGGCTGCCGCCGATCGCGGCGATGGTGGAGGCGGGCAGCTCGTTCATCGAGCTGCAATCGGCGGCGACGCAGCCCGACCCGCGGGCGAGCGACTGGCAGCGCGGCACCTTTGCGCTGGACACGCGGCCGATGCCGGCGCGGCCGGCGGCATCGACGCCATCGCAATGGCATTCAGAAACGCTGCAGATGCTGGAGTCGGAGCTGGCGCAATCGATCGGGCCGCTGGCGCGCGTGCTGGTGCAGCGCGCAGCGCGCTCGACGGGCGACCTGATGTCGCTGCGTCAATCGCTGGCCGAGCAGATCGACACCGAGGCGGGGCGCGACCAGTTCCTGCAGCGCACGCGCTCGCGGGCCAGCACGTTCGGCACGCTCGGCTCGGGTGGGGGCGCGGTCGTGGCGCGGCGGCGCGCTGCCGATGACACGCTGTTGGGCGACCAGGTGATGCGCGTGGCCGAGCTGGCGCTGACGCAGCATGTCGGGCCGGTGGCGCGGGTCATCGTGTCGCGCTCGGCCGCGCGTGCGTCATCGCGCGAGGAGTTCTTCCAGCTGCTGGCGCAGCATGTGGACGACGAGGACGAGCGCGAGGAACTGCTGCGCACGCTGGAGAGCAGTTCGGCGGGTCGCTGAAGGCTTCTTCTCTTCGCAATTCGAATGGGCATCGCCATTGAATTGCGATGGATCTGCGGTTGCAGCGCTCAGTGCAATGTCGGCCGCACCGCCCGCCTGCCACCCGTCTCCGACAACAGCGCATCGAATTCGTCCTCGACCGAATCCGCGAAGCCGTCGAAGGCGACCTCACCCCCATCGTCCGTCTCCTCGTCCCCATCGACGAACAAGGTCTCCAGCGCCTGCATGCCGACGGCATGACCCAGGTCCAGCGCGGCGACCGCGTCGCTCGGCTGCTCGATCCACTTCAGCGGGCTCAGCTGCAGCATGCCTTCGGACGACAGCCCGAGCATCCAGCCGTACTCGAGCATCACGGCCTGCTGCATCGCCATCATCTGCTCCACGCGCAAGCCCGCAAGCTCGCGCGCCAGCATCGGCAGCAGCACCTGCGGCCTCACCGTGGTACTCGCGCCGTCGTGCTGCATCTGCAGCCGGCACAGCAGGCCGCCGGGGCCCCAGAACGCCGAGCTGTCCTGCAACGCGGTGGCGCCGCCCTGCGGCAGCCCCATCAGCAGGGACATCTCGGAGAGGAACTCATTCGAAGAGGTGGTGGTGTTCACGGTGGCAGGGCGTGTGCTGGTGCTGATCGTGAAGCCAGTGTGCATGCCGCACGCAGGCGGTGCGCCCCCGTAACCGAACGGTCGTACGTCGACCCGAAGCCGGGGGGCAGGTAAGCTGCACGGGCACTTCACAACTGACACAGGTCACTTGCATGACGATCACGATCCGGCGCGCCTGCCCCGATGACGCTCCCGCCTATGCCCGCATCATGGGCGATCCGCAGGTGTTCCCGGGCTTGATGCAGATGCCGCATACCGATGCGCCTTCCTGGAAGGCGCGGCTCACCGACACCTGCGCGCCGGGCAAGACCGACCTGCCGCTGGTGGCCGAGTTGAATGGCGAGGTGGTGGGCACCGCAGGATTGCACCCGGTCGGGCCGCAGACGCGCCGGCGGCACGTGCTGGTGCTGGGCATCTCGGTCGCCCCGTCGGCGCAAGGCCAGGGCGTGGGCAGCGCGCTGATGGCCGCGATGTGCGATTACGCCGACAACTGGGTCGGCGCGCTGCGCCTGGAACTGCACGTCTACACCGACAACCTCGTCGCGCTGCGCCTCTATCGCAAGTTCGGCTTCGAGATCGAAGGCACCTTCAAGGGCTATGCGTTGCGCGACGGGCAGTATGTGGATTCGCACGCGATGGCGCGTTTCCACCCGAACCCACCGCGCATCGCGACCGGCTGACGGGCGCCTGTGCGACCATCTCGCCCTCGGCAACGCGGCAGCGACGGAAGGGCAGGACGTGAGCATGGTCAGAGGCAATCGATTCGTCGTGGCGGACATCGGGCAGGCGGCGATGCTTGCGTTGTGGGTGGCGCTGCCCGGGCTGGCGGCCGCGCAGTCAGTGACACCGTCGGTGGTGGAACCGGCGGTGACGTTCCCGGTGAAATCGGCGGCGGAGCTGGTCACGACGCCGCTGACGACGCCGCCAGCCGACGCCGAGCCGGCGCCCGACGGTGCGGCGCTGCGCTCGATCTGGGCCGACCCGCGCGCCGTGGCCCGCCTGTTCCGCGACGCCTGCGTGCAGACCGAGGGCCAGGCCGCTGCCGCGGTCGACTGGGCCCTGGCCCAGGGCTTCTTCCCGGTCGACCCGATGCGCGGCTCCACCGATGAACTGCTGGCCGGCGAGCCCGGCTCGGTGCTTGCTGCACCGGGCAGCGACAGCCGCGTGCTGCTGGTGGCCGCGCAAGGCTCGCGCTGCATGGTGTGGGCCGAGCGTGTGTCCGGACCGGGCCTGCGGCTGGCGCTTGTCGAGCTGACCGGCGAACTCGGCGGCAAGGGCGCCCGTGTGCAGCTGCAGGCGGAGCGCAACATCGAACGCTCGGGCGCCTGGCGCAGCCAGATGCAGTGGCGCTACCGGCGCGTCGGCGGCTCGCAGGATTTCGGCATCGGTTCGGTGACCACGCTGACGGCTGCGCCGGGCACGCAGGCGCTGCACTTCTCACCGTTGCCGCCGGCGACCGGCATCTCGCCCGACGGCGTGAAGCCATGACGCGCTGGCTGCGCCTGGTCGCCGCGGCGGGTTGTGCCGCGGTGCTGGGCGCGCAGGCACAGACCGAGGTCGCCTTCGACAGTCTCGATCGCCACGGCGGCCAGGCCGTGACGCTGAAGGCCTGGTGGTTCGGCGTCGACCGGCGGCAAGCCCCGGCGGTCGTGCTGCTGCACGGCTGCAGCGGCCCGTACGACCACCGGGGCCGGCTCGGCGCGCGCATGCGCGAGTACGCGGAGCTCTTCAACCGCCAGGGCATGCACGCGCTGGTGGTGGATTCGCTGACGCCACGCGGCGAGACCGAGCTGTGCACGCAGCGCATCGGCACGCGACAGGTGACACAGGCGAATCGCCGGCTCGATGCGCTTGCATCGCTGCACTGGCTCGCGCAGCGGCCGGACGTCGATGCGCAGCGGCTGGGGCTCGTCGGCTGGTCGAACGGCGGCAGCACCGTGCTGTCGGCCACCAACCTGCGGCAGCGCGAGGTGCGCGAGGCGCCGCTGCGGCCGGCCTTCGCGGTGGCCTTCTACCCGGGCTGCGAGGCCGACCTGCGGCGCGGCTACCAGCCGTCGACGCCGCTGCTGCTGCTGGTGGGCGAGGCCGACGACTGGACGCCCGCGGCGCCCTGCCAGGCGCTTGCGGCCCAGGCCGCGGTCGACAGCGGCGCGGGCACGCCGGCCGTGCAGATCGAGGCCTATGCCGGCGCGTACCACGGCTTCGATTCGCATGCGCCGGTGCGCGTGCGCAAGGAGGTGCCGAACGGGCTGCATCCCGGCGAGGGCGTGCACGTCGGCGGCAACCCCGAGGCGCTGCGGCGCTCGCGGCAGCGCCTGCTGGAGTTCATCGCTCCGTGGATGAAATGACGACCCCTCGGCCGACGGGTACGTCGGCCGATCCCCCGAGGGGGATGCGGGCCGGCAAGGTCCACGAAGTGGGCCTCTCCGTGGCCCATGGCGGCCCGGCGCTCGGCCCGCTAGCGCGCCTCACATCAGCATCACGATGCCGTCGCGGCCGGCCGACTTTGCGCCGTAGAGCGCCATGTCGGCGCGCTTCAGCAGCCGGTCGAACGCGATGTCGGGCGGCGTGAGCTCGGCCAGGCACAGCGTCGCGATGCCCATGCTGACCGTGACGAATCCCGGTGGCGAATCGGCATGCGGGATCGCCATGTGGTGGATGGTCTGGCGGATGCGCTCGCAGCGGCGTTCGGCATCGGCCGCGCTGACGTCGGGCAGCAGGACCGCGAACTCCTCGCCGCCGATGCGGGCCGCGCATTCGCCGCCGCGCTCGAACGCGGCACCGATCGCCCGTGCGACGCGGGCCAGGCAGTCGTCGCCGGCCGCGTGTCCGTAGCGGTCGTTGAAGCGCTTGAAGTGGTCGATGTCGACCATCACCAGCGTCAGCGGGCGCTGTGAGCGCCAGGCGCGGCGCACCTCCTCCAGCTTGCGTTCGTCGAAGGCGCGGCGGTTCGCGAGGCCGGTGAGCGCGTCGCTGCGCGACTGGTGCAGCAGCTCGCGGCGGGCCTGTTCCAGCTGTGCAAGGTCGCGCCAGCGCGCGAGCGCGCCGAACAGCGGCTTCGCGATCAGCGCGATCTCGCGTTCCTCGACCGCTTGCGGCAGGTCCAGGCAGGCCAGCAACTGGCCGCTGTCGGCGGCGTCATGGCGGCACACCTGCAGCGATCCGGCGGCGCAGCCGTGCAGCAGCGCGCGCGATTCGTGGCAATCGCTGCTCTCGGTGCACCACTGCATCTGCCAGCCGTCGACCGGGAACAGCGGCGGCAGTTCGCTGCCCTCGGCCGGGCAGGGGCCAGCGCCACCGCCAAAGGTCCAGTTCCAGCGACGGCCCTCGCCACGCTCGGCCAAGGCGCAGGCGCGGGCCCCCAGCAGCTCGGCGATGTCGGCCAGCGCCATGCGCAGCGCCAGCGGATAGGCATCGGGCGGCAGGTAGATCAGCCGGGCCGACAGGCGCGAGGCCGATTCGAGCACCCGGTTCAGCCGCGTCAGGTCGGCGGTGCGCTGCTGCACGGCACCTTCGAGGCGATCGCGTTCGGCACCGAGCGTCTGCAGCGCACGGTCGCGTTCGCCGACGTAGCGCGCGATGCCTCGGTGCAGTTGCTGGAAGCTGTCGGCCACCAGGTCGATCTCGTCGCGCCAGCGGCGTGGCGGACGCGGCCATGCCGGCAGCGGTCCGAGTTCTTCGGGGTTCAGCAGGGCGGCCTGCCGGGCGACCAGGCGCAGGCCGAGGGAGATGTCGCGGTGGAGCATCCAGGCCACCAGCAGCCCGAGCAGCACGGCGGGCAGCACGACAGCGACCGCTGTCTTCGCGACGCTGCCGCGCACCTGCGCCGACAGGCCGCTGCGATCGAAGTCGAGCTCCAGCCGACCGAGGCCGGTGGGGTCGGCGCCTGTGGCTGCGATCGGGATCTCGACGCCGCGCAGCGCCGCCCGCGGCAGCACCCCCTGCAGCACGCCGTGCGCCGCACCGGGCAGGTCGGCCGGCGCGCCGGCCACGTAGGCGGTGCCCGACGGCGTGAGCAGCCGCACGTTCACCATGCGCGGATAGCGGGAGATCTGGTCGAGTTCCTGCTGGATCGCGTTGCCGTCCTGGCGCTGCAGCGCATCGGCCAGGCGAGGCAGCCGCGTGGCCGCGATGTCGCGTGCCATGGCCTGTTCGTCGGCGGCCTGGGTGCTGAACGCGAGCCAGGCGTGCAGTCCGAGCGACAGCGTCGAGCACAGCAGGCAACTCAATGCGATGGCGGCGAGGGTGCGCAACACCAGCGGGCGGAATGGCCGCGACGCCGGCAACGCCGGATGCGACGGCGCAGTGGGCAAGGCGGCGAGGGTGGACGACATGGTGATGCGAAGCGGTGGCGAAGCGATGGAGAAAGGAGATCGTGCCCGGCCTTTCGGCAAAGAATCCTGCGAGCTGTTGCGATGGCGCGTGACTTATTCCAGCGGTCGCGGACGCACCTCGTCGAGTTGACAGTTGTTGGCGATTGAGGGAACCCCACCGGGGGCAGAACGCCCCGGTACGCCTTGCAAAGCGCCAAGGGCTCCGCCCACAATGACCCTCATGAGAGCCTCATCGTCGCGACCGGACAGCGTGCCAGGCCCCCCCGCGGCCAAGGCGGTGTCGCACGGCGCCTGGCGGACGCTGCTGCGACGCGTGTCGGCGCTGAGCCCGCACGCCCAGCGCTGCGCCGCGGCCGATGCCACGCCGGACCCGGTTCTGCTGGTGGATGCGCGAGGCCGCATCGAGCATGCGAACGCTGCAGCCACGGCGTGCTTCGGCGGCCCCCTGCCGGGGCGCGAGGTTGCCGACGTGTTCAACGGCACGGTGCGCCGGAGCGACCGTGCGGCGTTGTGGCCGCAAGGCGATGCGCCGCAGCACGGCTTCGAATGCGAATCCCAGGACACGCAGCATCGGCGCCTCGTCGTCAGGGTGACGGTCCGGGCCGGGGTCTTCGGTGGACCGTCCGGTTGGACGATTGCCGTGCGCGACTGCACCGCCGAGCAACTGTTGCGGGAGCAGCTTGATGCAGCGCTGCGCCTGCTCAACCACGACCTGCGCGCCCCGCACTCCAACATCCTCGGCGTGCTCGAACTGTGGCGGCTGCGCCAGGGCACGATGAGCGAAACCGACCTGCTTTCGCAGGTGGAAAACAGCGCGGCCGCCGCGTTGTCGATGGCCGACAACTTCGTCAGCCATGTGCGGGCGCAGCAGGCGGAGCTGCGCTGCGAGCCGCTCGATCTGAACGAGGTGGCGGCCGACGCGGTCGACGATCTGTGGGAACGCGCCCGCGCTCGCCGGGTCACGATCCGCCGGCCGCAGGGTCCGCCGGTGCCGGTGCGCGTCGTGGGCGATGCGCCACTGCTGCAGCGGGCGATCGGCAACCTGCTGCGACATGCGCTCGGTCGCAGCCCCGGCGGGGCGAGCCTGCAGTGCGCCGTGGTCCGCAGCGGTACGGGCGTGGCCGTCGAAGTGACCGACCATGGCGCCACGCCGGATCCCGGCACGCCGTCAGGCGTGGCCGATCCGGGTACCGGCCATGCGAACGATGGCGTGCCGGTGCTGCCGGCCGACGATGACTACGCGCTGGGTTTCGTGTCGCTGGTGGCGCGTCGCCACGGCGGCGTGCTGCGCCAGCGCCGCGCCGCCACCCAGGGGCTGACGATGAGCCTGTACCTGCCCGGGGTTCACACCGACGGGGCGGCGGATTCGGAGCCCGCCGCGACCGAGTCGGATTCGTCGAGCGCTTCGAGCCGGTACCCCACGCCGTAGACGGCGCTGAGCCGGTAGCCGGACGGTGGCCTCAGGCCGAGCTTGTTGCGCAGGTTCGAGACATGCGTGTCCAGGCTTCGCGACCAGATCTCGGGGTTCACGCCCCACACCTTTTCGAGCAGGTGCTGTCTTGCCAGCAGCCGACCGACGTTGTGGAACAGGAAATGCGCCAGCTCGTACTCCTTCTGCTTCAACTCGACCGGCTCGCCCTCGATCGTCAGCATGCGCCGCCGGGTGTCGAAACTGTAGCGGCCGAAGGATTCGATTTCGCTCGGCGATGGAGGGTAGCTGCGGCGCATCAGCGCGTTCACGCGGGCGGTGAGTTCGCCCACACGCACCGGCTTGGTCAGGTAGTCGTCGACGCCGTTGGACAAGGCGTCCACCAGGTCGCGCTCCTCATTGCGATTCGTCACGAACAGGATCGGGATGCGATGCTCGATCTTGTTGCGGACCCAGGTCACGATTTCCGGGCCCGTCATGTCGGGCAGGTGCCAGTCGAGCACCAGGAAATCGAAGGTGTCGCGGCGCATCTGGCGAATCAGCGCCTGGCCGCGCTCGAACCCCTGGCAGTCGTGCCCGAGGCTCGAGATGGCGTGCGAGATCAAGTCGACCTGCGAAGGATCGTCGTCAACGATTGCGACTTTCATCGTGTCTCCCGGAAGATCGGCCGGACTGAGAGACGGACCATGGGTTTGAACATACCTGAAATCGGAGTGGTTGTGAC
>NZ_JBFUFQ010000076.1:0-25954 GCF_056403355.1 Rhizobacter sp. P2_H3
GGCGAAGACGGCGCGCAGCGCCGCCGACGACGCATCGGGGCGCAGCGCCTTCGCGCTGCGCACGCGCGCGGCGGCGGCCGAACGGCATGCCGCGTCGGTCGAGCGCATGGCGCGGCAGATCGGCCTGCGCAACGAGGCGATGCGGCACGGGCACCTGATGGCGGTCGCTGCCGTCACCGTCGCGAAGCAGACGCTGCAGACGATGCGCGACGAGGGCTCGGCGGCGTTGCAGGAGTTCAATGCGCTGGCCGGCGCGGCGCCCGAGGCCGACCCAGCGGTGCGCCGCGTGCTGGACACCGGCGCGGCCGGCCGCGCCGTCGACGAGACGAAAGGGCAGTTGAAGGCGGCGCGGGCCGCGCTGGTCGCGGCGCGCGACGAGGTGCGAACGACCGACACGCTGCGCCAGCGCACCGCGCGCGCCGCCGATCGGGCGTGGCAGCAGCATCGCGACACGCTGGCGGCCGATCCGACGGCCGAGGTCACGCCGCAGAAGAAAGCCGAGTTGACGCGCGTGGCGCAAGAGGCGCTTGATGCGGCGCAGGCCCACGCGCTGGCGCGCACCGACCTGCAGCAGGCGACCGAGCTGGTGGCCGCGCTGAAGAAACTGGGCAAGTGGGCCGACCGGGCGGCTGCCGCAGTGCGGGCGGCGCAGGCCGACGTGCCAGCCAGCACCCGCCACGCGGCCGGCGAGCTGCTGAAGTTCGACCAGGCGAGCGAGCGCGTCACCCGCGTGCTCGACGACGGGCCCGCCGCGCTGACGCCGGCCGAGGCCCGGGTGTACGGCGAGCTGACGTACAGCGACGCGGCCCACCCGGCCTATCCGGACCTGCCGGCCAGTCTGCAGCTGAAGGCCCCGTCCGACAACCGCGGACGCCGGGTGCGCGGCATGGTCGACAAGACGCTGCGGGCCGTGCACGACAGCTTCCCGGTGAACGGCAACGCCTACGAGCGGCTGATGGGCCGGCCGCTGCGGCGCGGCGAATTCACCGTCGACCGCACCGTGGTCGAACGCAGCAAGGTGCCGGGCGGGCTGGAGAACGTGATCGCCGACGTGCATGCGCATGACCGCGGCTACGACCACCGGGCCGCCAACCGGCGCGACCGCGGCGCCGCGCGTGCCCGGCTGGATGACATCGACGGCCAATGGCGCCCGGTCGAGCGCTACTTCCATGCGGTGCGCCCGCTGACCCAGCTGCAGGTCCATGCCTCCAGCACCTCGCGCATCCTGCACGGCTCGATTCCGCAGATGAGCGACTGCGGGGCCGGCCACTACTCCGGCATCGACGCCGGCGGGTTGAACATGCGGGCCGGCCGGCGCATGGATGCGGAGGTGGCGAAGGAGTACGCCGCGAACTGGCGGCAGTACCAGGCGATGAAGCAGCGGGAGGCCGAGCTGCGCCTGGTCGATCCGAAGGCCGCTGACAAGGCGGCTGAGAAGGCGCAGGCGGCGCTGTCGATCGCCGCACGGGCCGACATGTCGATGACCGGCGTCGACCCGTCGAAGACGAACGCGACCGACCATGCGCAGCAGATGCTGCTGCAGCACCCGGGCGTGTTCAAGTTCGCCGGCGAGCTCACGATCAAGAAGGAGATGGTCGACGTGCTGCTCGGCGAAGAGTCGTTCTCGATCAAGACGTCGGAGCTGGCGCACTTCCTGCGGTTCGCCAGTGACACCGGCCTGGGCGTGCTGATCCACTGCGACTGGGGCCGCCATGCACTCGACCCGCACGACCACCGGCCGGCCGCGACGCGCACCGCCTACGAGCACTTCGACGACCTGATGGGCCTGGTCGAGCAGTTCCCCGAGGCCAACATCGTGCTGGCCCACACCGGCCTGGGCCGGCTGGTGCGGCCCGACACGAGTCGCGACGGCGCGGTGCCGGTGCACCTGCGCAAGGTGGCGGAGGCATTGCAACGCGCCCCCAACGTGCGCTTCGACATCTCGTGGAACGACGTCGCCGAGGCCTACCTCAGCGACCCCGGCATGCGCCGGGGGCTGGTGGACTTCATCATCGAGCACGACAAGCACATCCTGTTCGGCAGCGACACGGTGAAGCCGGTCAACGCCGGCCAGTACCACCAGGCGCTGACGACCTACCTGCCGCTGTTCCGCGACATCGCGCTGCGCAGCCCCGACGCGCTGTTCAAGGTGCTGCGCGGCAACTACGACGCGCTGATGGCGAAGACCGAGGCGTCGGTGAACGACTGGACGCGCCGGCAACTCGATCCGCACGGCCGCGGCGATGTCGAGGCGGTGAAGGTGATGGACGAGCGCAGCGCGCTGCTGAAGACCGAGCGCGACGCGATGAGCCGGACCGCGCGCGAGAACTTCAACGTCTGGCTCAAGGATCTGTTCGAGGCCGGCTACGACGAGCATGCGCAGTCCTACGGCGTGCAGCCGGAGACGCGCACGACGATCCCGGTCGCCGAACGCTCGGTGTCGTCGCAGCTGCAGCACGACCTGCCGGACGCCGTCCAGCAGACCTGGATCGACAGCGGCGCACATGGTGCCGGCACGCCGCGCCCCGATGTCGACAGCACGTCACGGCGCATCGTGGGCGGCAGCATCGGGCTGGCCGGCGTGTCGGGTGCGGCCTGGCTCGGCCACCTCGGGCTGGCCGGCGATCCGGCCGCCGACGGCATCGCGCATGCGACCGGCTTCGAGGCGCGCGCCGGGTTGTCGCTGGTGCGCGGCGCCTACACCGACGCGGTGCGCCTGGGCTGGGAGCGCATCTTCGAGGACGGCGTCGTGAGCCACAAGGAGCTCGACCGCTTCATGAACCGCATCGAGAAGAACGGCCAGGCGCTCGGGCTGTCGAAGGACAAGCTGATCACCGCGGCCCGCCTGACCGAGCAGTTCCGTGTCGACTATGCGTACCTGGCCAACAAGCCGGTGACCAAACACTGGAACAAAGAGCAGCGCTTCAACAGCATCATGGCGACTGTCGGGCAGTACCAGATCGGCGTCGACCGGGCGCTCGGCATGCAGGCCGCGTCGATCAACGCGCTCGACCCGCGGGTCACGGCCGGCAAATGGTTCCGGCTCGGCACCGGCGTCACCTACGGCATCAACGTGGCCTACGCGGCGAGCATGCTGCGGCACGGCGATTCGAGCTTCCTGCAGGACGTGGTGACCGGCGGTTTCGCGGCCGGCAATTCGCTGCTGATGCTCAACACCTTCGCCGGCCTGGGCAGCGGCTTCGTGAAGGGCAACTGGGAGGCGCGCACGCCGTTCCGCTGGTCGCAGACGCTGGGCATGAGYGGGCTCGGCGCGAGCGGCGCGCTGTGGACGCTGAAGGACGGCATGGAATTCTTCGGCCAGGGGCTGCGGCCGCAGGCCGGCGCCGAGATGGCGCTCGGCGCCTTCTTCACCTACGCCGCGGGGCGGGGCGCCGTCGGCGAATGGCGCAAGGGGCTGGGCCTGCCGAACACCGAGCCGGCGCACCAGGCGAACACCGTCTACTGGCTGGCCGCGGCGACGGCGGCGCGCGTCGCGCTGAACTACTTCGACCTGCCGTCGAACGACAGCGAGGCGCGGCGGCAGGACTGGACCCCGCCGCCGGCCGCCGGCCCGCTGCCGGACTGGAATCCCGTGGTGCCGGACGTGCTGCCCGACATCCCGCCGGCGCTGCAGCAGTTCGTTCAACTCGACGCGCGGCGCGCGCTGCGGACCGTGACGTGAACCCGGAGGTCCATCGAAAAAATCGATGAACTGAGTCGAAAACTTTCTGTTTGCCGCTGGCCTGCCGGCTGCGGAAACTCCCGTGCTTGCGCCGACTCGGCGTGGCCAGAGGGAGGTCGACATGACGGCAGGCAGTGGCAGGTCTTCGTTCAACCCGGGCGCGGCAGCCGGCGACCCGACCGGGCCGGCACCGACGCGCTTCGACCTGTTCTCGCTGCGGCTGTTCGTCGACGTCGTCGACAGCCGCAGCATCGGCAAGGGCGCGGGGCTCAACCACATCACGGTGTCGGCGGCCAGCAAGCGCATCGCCGACCTGGAGCGCACCGTCGGCGTGCAACTGCTCCAGCGCGGTGCGCGCGGCGTCAGCACGACGCCGGCCGGCCGCACCTTGTACAAGGGTGCGGCCGACACGCTGGCGCGGCTGCAGCAGCTGGCGGTGGCGGTGAAGCAGCAGGGCGGCGGCGCGTCGCGGCCGGTGCGGGTGTTCTCGAACCTGGTGTCGCTGTCGCACGACCTGCCGGCGGCGCTGAAGCGCTTCGCCGAGGCGCATCCCGAGGTGGCGCTGAGCCTGTCCGAGCAGGCCACCGATGCGACGCTCGCGGCGCTGGTGCGCGGCGAGGCCGACGTCGGCATCGTGACGCCGATCCACGTCTACCCCGAGCCGCTGATGGCGTTTCGCTACGGCGTCATCCGACACGTGCTCGCGGTGCCGCACGGCCATGCACTGGCCGCGCGCGGCTCGGTGCGGC
The DNA here is from genome assembly GCF_056403355.1 of Rhizobacter sp. P2_H3. Lineage (NCBI taxonomy): Bacteria > Pseudomonadati > Pseudomonadota > Betaproteobacteria > Burkholderiales > Sphaerotilaceae > Rhizobacter > Rhizobacter sp. P2_H3. The sequence goes on from NZ_JBFUFQ010000076.1 coordinate 4,432, forward strand.
TGGACGATGCGATCGGCTGCGACTTCGTCGGCCTCGAACGCGACGGCGGCTGGGACCGGCTGCTGCAGCAGGTGGCGCAGGAGCGCGGCCTGACGCTCAGCGTGCGCGCCCGCGTCGGCAGCTTCGACTCGATGTGCCGCATGGCGGGCGCCGGCCTGGGCGTGGCCATCGTGCCGCTGCCGACGGCGCAGGCGCATGCCGCGGCCTGCGGGCTGACGCTGCTGGCGCTGAGCGAGCCGTGGGCCGAGATCCCGCTCGATGTGTGCTGGCGCCAGCACCCGCAGCCGCCGGAGAACGTGCAGCGGCTGCTCGACCAGCTGCGGCCGGCAGCGGCGCCCGGACCGCGACCGGTGAGCACCCCGACGGTGCACGGCCCGCAGCTGCGTGCACGCGACACGCTGGCCGAGTGCCTGTCGGCCGCGCTGGAGAGCGTCGCTCCGGCCTGATGAACCTGGTGTGGGAGGGCGGCATCCTTCGCGCAGGGTCAACGCTGGCTTGCCGAATGGTCGCTTGTGAGCGTGACGTGCTTCACGCACGCTCGTCGTCATCTGCCGAAAGGACGACGCCCATGACGATTGCCTTCGATGCCACGCGCCTTGCGCCGCCAGGTTCAGAGGATCTCGGCGAGCGCCGCGCGCTGACGCGCGACGTGCAGTTCCATGGCGAGGAAGAGCTCGAGCGCTGCCCGGCCGAGGCACTGCCGGCGGGCGCGCCGGCGCTGCTGCGCGCGCTGTGCCAGTCCGTCACGGCCGGCGAGCGCGAGCGGATCGTGCGGATCGCGCTCGCTGAACTGGGCTTCGAGTGGATGAGCTGCGCCACGCTGCGCCGCCAGCGCGGCGAATGGCAGCCGCACACGGTGCTGACGACCTATGCGCCRCCGGCCTGGACGCGGCGCTACTACGGCGAGCGCCACCACGAGATCGACCCACGCCTGCAGCAGCTGCTGCGCTCCTGCCTGCCGCTGGTGTGGGACGAGCACGACCTGGCCGAGGCCGGCCCGCCGCGCTTCGTGCAGGCGATGGGCGACAGCCGGGTGCGCAGCGGCGTGTGCCTGCGGCTGTCGATCGACGGCGCCCATGCGGCCGAGGCGTTCGCGCTGATCAGCCTGATGTCGTCGCGGCCCGACCGCGGCTGGATCGACGACGCGCGGCTCGGGCTGGCGCTGAACTTCATGCTGTGCCTGCACGAGTTCCAGCGGCGCCACCTGCGGCTGCCGCCGTGCGACGACGACGACACGCCGGCGGGCGCGCTGTCGGCGCTGCAGCAGCGCATCCTGCAGTGCCTGCGCCATGGGCAGAGCGACAAGCAGATCGCCTACGGGCTGCAGCTGTCGTCGCATGCGGTGGACTACCACATGCGGCAGCTGCGGCGGCGCTTCGCGGTGCGCAACCGTGTGCAGCTGGTCAACGCGGCGCGCTAGCTCAGCCGGTGGCTTTCTTCTGGGCGTCCTGGCACAACGCCTTCAGCCGGTCGCCGCCGGCGCGGGCCGCGTCGTTCACATGGTCGACGAACTTCGCCGGGTCGCCGCCGCCCTCGGTCCAGGCCTGGTACAGCGCCTGCAGGTTGGTGCGGCCCGTGGACTTGCCGGCGGCGTCGACACCGGTCTCGGCCAGCAGCGGCGGCGCGATCGGCGTGCCCGGCGGCGCGAAGTTGGTCGTGAAGTCGCTGTGCGTCACCGTCGTGCCGTTGCTGAAGCCCATCGCGCCGAGCAGTGGGCTGTTCCAGCGCGCATCGGGCTGCTTCAGCATCTCGGTCACCAGCGCGCTCTTCTGTTCCGGCGTCATCGTCGCGCTGAGCTTCTGGAACTGCGCCAGCGCTTCGAACGGGTTGCGGGCGTTGGCCGCGGCGAGTGTCTTCGCCTGGGCCGCCGGCGTGGCGGCATCGCCGAACGCGGCCGGGTCGGCGCCGGTGCCGTCGAGCTCGGGCGACAGCGTGCGGCCGCTGCGGTTCACCAGCGTCAGGCGATCGCCGACGTTCACCAGGTCGGGGTCACCCTTCTGGCTCGTGACGTGGCCGTCGTCGAGCCGGCGGCTGTAGCCGTTGTCGGCCTCGATGCGGTCCAGCGTGGTGCGGGTCAGCTGGTTGCTGCCCCAGTGTTCGGTCTTGGCCCGGTCGAGCTCGGCCGGTGTCAGCACGGTGGCCTGCACGTCGCCGCGCGCCGCGACATCCCACATCGTGTCGCCCGGATCGACGACGTAGGTGGCATCGTTGACCTTCGTCTCGTCGACCTGCTTCAACAGGTCGGTGACCAGGGTCTGCCGGGTGCCGGCGTCGAGCGCATAGACGCCGGTCTTGCTGTCGCCCGCGTTGTGCAGGCTGAACGCGACCGCATCGGCCAGCACCTGCGTGTTGTTCTTCTTGAGCCCGAGCTCGAGCCCGTCGCCGAAATGGCCGAGCGCTGCCAGCGGGTCCTGCTTGTCGACGGCGGGGGCCGCGAGGCCGTCGAGCACGTCCTGGCCGAAGGCGCGGGCCGCGCCGCTGTCGCCGTTCAGCTCGAACACCGCGCCCATGTCCTCCATCGTCTGGTCGTACTCGGGCTGGCTGTCGATCGCGCCGCTGCCGGCCGTGCCCTGCGCCTTGCTGAAATCGGTGTGCGCGTTCCTGCCGAGGTCGTTCGCGATGTCGTCGACGACCGGCTCGGCGCCCTGGTACACCTCCTTCTTCTGCGCGGCGCTGAGCTGCGGGTCGTTGGTGACCTCGCGCAGCTTGCGCGCGGCGGCGGCACCGCCCTGCTGGTTGTAGGTGTCGACGACCTGGCGCGCGAGTTCGTTCGCACGGGGATCGCTCTGCTGCACGGGCGAAAGGGTCGACATCGGCGCTCCTTCGGAGGGGTGCCAGCAGAATAGGTGGCGCATCGGCAGCCCACAACTACGAAGCCTCGTAGCGCAGCCCGGCGCGCAAGGCGGCCTGCGTCAGCTGCACGCGGTTGCGCGCGCCGAAGCGCCGGCGCAGCTGGCGCAGGTGGTAGTCGACGTTGTGCGCCGACAGGCTCAGCCGCGCGGCGATCTGCTTGTCGCCGAGGCCGCGGGCGACGCAGTCGAGGATCTCGCGTTGCAGCGCAGACAGGCCGGCCGGCAGGGCATCCTCGACGGCAGCGTCGCCGGGCGCCGGCAGGTGGCGCGTGTACAGCGCGTGCAGGCAGAAGCCGAGCGTCAGCATCTGGCCGAGCCGTGCATCGTCGAGCCAGTCGATGCCCTCGCGCGCCGAGCTCAGGCTGACGAGGTGGCGCTCGCCCGGGCTGCCGCTCGGGCCGGGCAGCCCGAACATCGCGCCGCTGCGCGCGCCGCTGGCCGCGAGGTCGTCGACGAAGATGTGCGCGAGCGCCGGTTCGGCCGCGTCGTCGGCCGCGCGCCGCAGCGCCTCGACGGACCAGAGGCAGGGCAGGCTCGACGGCAGTGCCGCCGCGAGCCGCGGGTCGACGCGGTGGTAGCTGGCGCAGACGTAGCGCTGCAGCCAGGGCCGGTCGGCATAGGTGGTGCAGAACGCCTGCGGCAGCCAGCGCTCGCCGGCGCGCACGAAGCGGCCGTACACCAGCGCATCGAAACCGAGCGCCTGCAGCAGCGCGCGCACGCTGTGCTGGCGCGGCGCCGCGCCCTCGGCCGCGAGCCACTGCGTGAGCAGCGCGGGGCGCCAGGCGCCGTCGGGCGCCTCCTCGGCTTCGGCGGCTACGTCCGGCTCCTCGTGCAGCAACGGCAGCGGGTCGAGACAGGGGTCGAGTGGGCTGAGCCGTGGGTCGGGCGACGGTGTCCGCTGGACGGGCACCGCCAACGCAAGAATCCTGTTCATCGCAGCTCCGGGTCATCAGGTGCTGCCAGAGCGGATTCGCCGCGCACTGCGGCTCAGGTGTTGCAAAGACTTACGACTGCCCGCAGTCCTTCAAGGCCTCGCGCACCGCGGCAGGCCCGGTGGTGCCCGGCGGGATGCCCTGCTTGTCCATCTCCTCCAGGATCGGCAGCGCGCGCCGCTGCTGGTCGCAGRCGGCCCGGGCATCGCCGGCCCGGTGCCGCGCCTGCAATGCGAGGCCCAGCACGTGGTGCGCAAGCCCCTGGTGGTGGTGCACGTAGTTGTCCTCGCGCATGCCGTCCGGCAAGGCCGCGAACGAGGCCACCGCGGCGTTGAGCACCTCGACGCCGGCACGCGCATCGTGGTCGGCCAGCAGGGCTTCGCCGAGCGTGGTCTGCATGCTGGCCAGGTCGGCGTGGAACTGCGTGTTGTCCGGATCCCGCGCGCTCATCGTGCGCATCATGTCGACGGCGCGCCGTGCCTGCGCCACCGCCTCGCGCGGCTGCCCGATGCGGCGCAGGCACCACGCGGTGTTTTCCAGGCCGGTCGCGATGTGGCGTGCGATCGAGGTGTTCTGCGGGTTCTTCGCAGCCAGCTTCTCCAGCACGGCCAGGCTCTTGCGGAAAGCGTCGAGCGCCAGCTGCGCGCTCTCGGGCGTGGCGTCGCGCTGTATCAGCTGCTCGCCGCGCGTCGAGTAGTTGGACGCGAGGTTCAGGCCGGCATCGCTGTCGCCGGGGTCCTGCGCGACCAGTGCCTCCAGCTGCGCGGCGGCATCGGCCGAGGTCTTCAGGAAGGTGTCGATGTCGCCCGAGAACATCTGCACCTGGCTCAGCTGCCCGTACATCGTGGCGCGCAGCAGCTGGCGCACGCGGTTGGAGCGGTCGGCGGCGGCCAGGTCGTCGACCAGCGCGACGCCGGCGCGCAACGCGCTGTCGGCCTCCTTGAACTTGCCGGTGAAGCCGAGCACCGCGCCTTCGCGCTGCCGGACGATGGCCGCTTCCTGCTGGGCGTCGCGGTACACCGCAGCGTGCGGCTGCCGCTCGGCGAGCACCGGCGACAACAGCTCGATGGCGCGGCCGTAGCTCTTCATCGCACCCTGCGGATCGCCGAGGCTGGCGAGCCCCGGGCGGCCCTGGATGTCGCCGATGTTGCGATAGCCGGTCGCCAGCTCGACCTGCAATGCCGGTTCGTTGCGGGCTTCGACGGCCAGGCCTTCGAGGTAGGCGAGCCCGTTCTCGACCAGCAGCTTGCGTGCCGGCGTCGAGCCGGGCAGTGTGCGGATCGCATCGTGCATCGGCACCATCATCGTGTTGGCCAGCTTGCGCACGCTCGCGAAGTGCCGCTCGGCGCGCTCGCGCTGCCGGTGCGCTTCATAGGCCTGGTAGCCGGCGAATGCCATGCCGGCGAGCAGCGCCAGGTTGGCCAGCATCACCGCGCCGACCGCCGCGCGGTGGCGCAGCACGAAGCGCCCGGCACGGTAGCTCCAGGCGCCGCGGCGCGCCTGCACCGGCAGCCCTTCGAGGTGGCGGAACAGGTCGTCGGCCACGGCCTCGGCCGAGGCATAGCGGTGCAGTGGATCCTTGCGCAGCGCCATCAGCACCACCGCGTCGAGGTCGCCTTCGAGCTGGCGCCGCTGCGCGCGGGCCAGCGCCCGGCTCGGGCGCACCGGTTCGGTGTCGCAGATGGCGCGCGTCAGCGCGTAGTTGTCCTCGGTCGCGCGGCCGTACGGGCTCGCCTGGGTCAGCAGGCGGTACAGCACCACGCCCAGCGAGTAGATGTCGCTCGCCGCGCCGACCGGCCCGCCGCGCACCTGCTCCGGGCTCGCGTATTCCGGCGTCAGCACGCGCATCGCGGTGGCGGTGCGCTCGGCGCTGCCCGCGTCCAGGCGCTTGGCGATGCCGAAGTCGACCAGCTTCACGACGCCGTCGCGCGACACCAGGATGTTGCCGGGCTTCAGGTCGCGGTGCACCACACCCTGGCGATGCGCATGGTCCACCACCAGGCAGACGCTGCGGAACAGGCGCAGCCGGGCGTCCAGCGGCAGCGCGTGGGCCTCGCAGTAGCGGTCGATCGGCAGGCCGCCGTCGACCAGGTCCATCACGACGTAGTGCACCCCGTCGGCCGACACGCCGGCGTCCAGCAACTTCGCGAGGTTGGGGTGGTCCAGCGCGGCCAGGATGCGCCGCTCGGCATGGAAGCGGTCGAGCAGGAAGGCGGTGTCGGCCCCTTCGCGCACCACCTTCACCGCGACCTGCTGCTCGTACTGGCCGTCGGCGCGCTCGGCCCGGTAGACCTCGCCCATTCCGCCGCGGGCAATCAGGGCGAGCAGCCGGTAGTCGCCCAGGCGCCGGCCGCTGGCGTCGGGCGGCGCCTCGGTGGTGTCAGCGGCCTCGGTCGACAGCGCCGCGAGCAGGGTGGACGCGGGCGGGTGGTCGAGTGCACCGGCGCCGGCCGCCGCGGCGACCAGCGCTTCGAGTTCGGCCTTCAGCGCCGGGTCGTCACCACAGGCGGCGTCGATGTGGGCGCGGCGTTGCGGCGCCGGCAATGCCAGCGTGTCGGCCACCAGGCCTTTCAGGTGCTGCCAGCGTGCGCGCTCGACGGTGTCGGTCATTGAACGGCCTTCGCTTGCCCCGGGCGGGGCTGCAGTTCGCGCATCAGCCAGGCCCGCGCGCTGACCCAGTCGCGCTTGACGCTGGCCGGTGAGATCGCCAGCGCCTGCGCCGTCTCGTCGACGCTCAGGCCGCCGAAGAAGCGCAGCTCGACGACCTCGCACTGCTGGCGGTCCAGCCGCTCCAGGCGGTGCAGCGCCTGGTCCAGCGACAGCAGGTCCAGCGGCAGGTGGGCGGCTTGGTCCGGTGTCGAGAACGCGCTGTCGCCCAGCTCGTCCAGGCTGAGCGCGACGCCGTCGCCGCGCTTGTCGGCCGCGCGGGCGCGGGCATGGTCGATCAGCACGTGGCGCATCAGGCGCGAGGCCAGGCCGAAGAATTGCGCGCGCGACTCGAGCTGCAGGCCGGGCCGGCTCGACAGCCGCAGGAAGGCCTCGTGCACCAGGCCGGCCGGCGCGAGCGTGTGGCCCTCACGCTCATGCCGCAGGTGCCGCGCGGCGAGGCGCCGCAGCTCGTCGTAGATCAGCGGCACCAGCGCTTCGAGCGCCGACGCATCGCCGCCGGACCAGCGCCGCAGCAGTTGCGTCACCGCACCGAGGGGCGCACCGGGAGCCGGGCGAGCACGGTCGCCGGGCGCAGATCTGTTCATCGAAGCCCCCCTGCCGCCCCCGAGGGCCTGAGGCCGGAGCTTACGTCCGTGTCGCGCCGGAAACTGTCATGTCTTTGTTACGGGCGGCGCGCGTCTCGGTGGGGCGCATTTGTTTCCCGGGGCTCAGGCCCCTGGGCTGATGGAACCCGCGGCGTTGCACTGCGACTCACCGCGTCATGCAGCCTTCACCCTTCAATTCGACAGCGACGAATGGGCGCCAGTCGCCCGGATTCCCCGGCGCGGATGCCCCATGCCGAGGAACACCGTGGACGGCACCGCCGGCAGGTTCCGGGCGTTCCAGGGCTTCCTCGGGGCCCCGCAGGCCCTTCGTCGACAAGGCCACCCGCCACAGGCGCATGGTCGAACGCATCAAGCGGCAGCAGGCCGCCGCCGGTGTGCGTGTCGCCGAGGTGGAGGCTGACACGGGTCTGGTGCCGCGGCTCTCGAACGGATGGCGGCAGTTGCTCGCCACCCTCGATGCCTGGAACGATGCGCTGCATCCCTCCTGGAACCTGCTGCCTGTCGCGCAGGCTCGCCCCCACGACGAGGTGTGCGCCACAAACGGCGGTTGCGCAGACCGGCTGCCTGGGCACGCAGGCATCGATGAGTTGACAGGCTTCGTCGGCCAGGCGTTCGCACTTCGGCAAAGCCCTGCACTGGAGCGGCGGTCCGATCGATCCCTCGATGGCGTGCTGATCCTGGTCGGCGATCCCGACCACGACGACGCCGACGTCCAGAAGCAGATCGGCGACCTGGTCCGCTTCCTGTATCGAGACGGCGACTTTCATTTCGTCGAGTGCCCGCCCGAGCGGGTGCCGAAGAAGCGGTCGATGTGGCGCGGCATCCAGCCGCCGGGGAAGGGTCGCCCTGGCGGAACGATCGGCATGGACGACGCCGGCTTGTCTGCGAAATCCGAGGGTTCCTCGAAGGCATTCACCGAGGCGTCGCGTGAGCTGCTGCGCTGCCAGCTTGAATTTCTTGGTCACGACGAAACGCCGGACGGGCGTCCGCTGTCGGCGATGAGCCACCGCGAGCTGGAGGCCTTGAGCGCAGCGCTGGACGACGAGGTCGAGGAACGCGGGCTCCTGATGAAGCTCGCCCGCGACGGCGACTATGCGAAGCTCGTCGACGACTGGATCCGCGCGGGGTGGGCCTATCAGGAATCAGTGCGTCAATACGCCGACCGTCGCTCCGTCAAGATGGCGCACACGATCGCCTCACGCCTGCAGGCGGATCCGCGGACTGCTTCAAGCTTCAGCGCCATCGCGACGGTGGGCGCCGGCCACCTCGACGTGATGCTCGCCGAACTGCTGAAGCAGGGCATCACCGACTTCCTCGTGCTGTGCCATGCACGCAGCCGCGGTCACGGCCACGCCAAGGTCTGCGACGAGGCGTTCAAGCCGCCAGCTTGAACACCGCCACCGTGTTGACCAGGTCCTGCGCCTGGGCCTTCAGGCTCTCGGCCGCGGCCGCGCCTTCTTCCACCATCGCGGCGTTCTGCTGCGTCGTCGTGTCCATCTGCGTCACGGCCTCGCCGATCTGCGAGACGCCGGTGCTCTGCTCGCTGCTCGCGGTGCTGATCTCGCCGACGATGTCGGTGACGCGGCGGATCGAGTTCACCACGTCCTGCATGGTCGTGCCGGCGCGGTCCACCAGCACCGTGCCCTGCTCGACGCGCTCGACGCTGGTCGAGATCAGCGCCTTGATCTCCTTGGCCGCCTCGGCGCTGCGCTGGGCCAGCGTGCGCACCTCGCCGGCCACCACCGCGAAGCCGCGGCCCTGTTCGCCGGCGCGCGCCGCTTCCACCGCGGCGTTCAGCGCCAGGATGTTGGTCTGGAACGCGATGCCGTCGATCACGCCGATGATGTCGACGATCTTCTTCGAGCTGTCGTTGATGCCCTTCATCGTGTCGACCACCTGGCCGACCACGTCGCCGCCCTGCACCGCGACCTCGCAGGCACTCTGCGCCAGCGCGTTGGCCTGGCGGGCGTTGTCGGCATTCATGCGCACCGTGCTCGACAGCTCGTCCATCGCGGCGGCGGTCTGCTGCAACGCGCTCGCCTGCTCCTCGGTGCGGCCGCTCAGGTCGTTGTTGGCATGCGAGATCTCGGCCGACGCGGTGGCCACGCCTTCGGCATTGCGCCGCACGTCGCTCACCAGTTCCGACAACCGGTTGCGCATGCCGCCGAGTGCGCCCAGCAGCTGTGCGCATTCGTCGCGCCCCTCGGCATGGATGGGCTTCGACAGGTCGCCGCCGGCGATCGCCTGTGCCGAATCGACCGCCTGGTGCAGCGGGATCGTCATCGAGCGTGTCGCGAGCACCGCCAGCAGCAGGCCGGCCAGCACCGCGAAGATCGCGCCGCCGGCGAGGATGCGCTGGCCGCTCACGGCCACCGCCATCGTCTGCGCCTGGCTCGCGTCGAGCCGCTCGTCCATGTAGGTGTCGATCGCGGCCAGGCCCTTCAGGTACTCCTGCGCGAGCGGCTGCAACTCCTTGTCGACCTGCGCGGCCACGTCGTCGCCCGCCTGCTTGCGCTTGAACAGTGCGGTGCGCGAGACGCGGTAGGCCTCGCGGCGCGTCGCCACGTCGGCCATCAATTGCTTGCCGGTACCGTCCACCACCAGCTCGTCGAGCTTCTTCTGCATCTCGCTGATCGAGGCGGAGGTCGCGTCCATGTCGCGCTTCAGCGTCTCGATGTAGGTGGCATCGCTCGCCTTCAGCGAGGCGGCGGTGCGCACCCAGTTCAGGTTGATGTTGGCGGCCCAGCGCGCCGCCAGCGACTGGCGTTGCATCTCGGTGGTCGCCAGCGCCTGGCTGGCCGTCTTCAGCGTCTCCAGGCGCCACACGCCGATCGTCGACACGAGTGCGGTGATCGCGAGGATCAGCCCGAAGGCCATGCCCAGCCGCTGGCCGAGTTTGAGGTGATTGAGCTTCATCGAAGCGGCTTTCCGTCAGTTGAACAACAAGGCTTGGAGCCCCAGGTCGATCGTAAAAAGATGACGGATGTACCAATGCGGCGAATAGGCGCGTTTTCTGCCATCAGTTCGCACCACGCTGGGGCCTGCGTGTAGGACAGCGGCGACAAACGGTGGCGCTGCCCGACTACAGCGGGACGCGTTTCCTGCCCGCTTGGAAAACCGGGCGGGGTCCTTACCGTGGAGGCCTCGAACCACTCACCAGAACAAGGGGCACCACATGACGCTCGGAACCATCCTGTTGATCGTCCTGATCCTGATCCTGGTCGGCGCGCTGCCGACCTGGCCGCACAGCCGCAGCTGGGGCTATGGCCCGAGCGGTGGGCTCGGGCTGGTCGTGATCATCCTGATCGTGCTGCTCCTGATGGGCAGGATCTAGAACGGCGACTAGAAACGCGACCCCGGTTGCTGCAGGAACAGCGCCTCCTCGGGTGACGACGCCCGCCCGAGGATCGCGTTGCGGTGCGGAAAGCGCCCGAAGCGCGCGATGACCTCGCGGTGCTTGTGCGCGTAATCCAGCATGCCCTGCAGCACCGGCGCCTCGTGTGCGAGGCGGGTGAAGCGCGCCACCGCCTCGTCCTGGCAGGCCAGGTCTTCGGCATGCTCGAACGGCATGTAGGCGAAGGCACGCCGCAGCGGCGGCAGGCCCAGGTCGAGCCCGTTGTCGCACAGCGCCCGGGCGGCGGCCAGCGCCAGTGCATCGCCGGCAAACGAACGCTCGCGGTCGCGGAACACGTTGCGCGTGAACTGGTCGAGCAACAGGATGCGCGCCAGTGCCGCATCGGCCGGCGCCTGCCAGTCGAGCAAGCCGCCGGCGAGCGCCTCGTCGATCAAGAGCCCGAAGCGCTCGGCGATCTCGAGGTCGGTCTGCGCGCTCTTCGTGAACCACAGCGCGCGCATCTCGCCCGGCTCGGGACCGAACCACCAGTCCAGCAGCTCGGCCGCGCGCGGGTCCATCGCTTCTTTCAGCGTCCGAGTCCTAACGACCCAATTGCTGCCACAGGTAGCTGTACTCCAGCGCCTGCAGGTGCGCGCGCTGCTCGTTGTCGGCCGCGCCGCCGTGGCCGCCCTCGATGTTCTCGTAGTACAGCAGCTCGTGCCCCTGCGACAGCATCAGCGCCGCCATCTTGCGGGCATGGGCCGGGTGCACCCGGTCGTCGCGCGTCGACGTGGTGAACAGCACCTTCGGGTACTTCACGCCCTTGCGCACGTTCTGGTACGGGCTGTACTTCGAGATGAAGGCCCACTCGGCCGCATCGTCCGGGTTGCCGTACTCGGCCATCCACGAGGCGCCCGCCAGCAGCGTGTGGAAGCGCCGCATGTCGAGCAGCGGCACCTGGCAGACCACCGCGTTGAAGAGGTCGGGGCGCTGCGTGAACGTGGCGCCCACCAGCAGCCCGCCGTTGCTGCCGCCCATGATGCCGAGGTGGCGCGGCGCGGTGATCTTCTGCGCGACCAGGTCTTCGGCGACCGCGATGAAGTCGTCGTAGCTGTGCTGCTTGTTCGCCTTCACCGCGCTCTGGTGCCAGGCCGGCCCGAACTCGCCGCCGCCGCGGATGTTGGCCACCACCAGCACGCCGCCGCGCTGGTACCAGGCGCGGCCGAAGCTGCCCGAATACCAGGGCTTCAGCGAGATCTCGAAGCCGCCATAGCCGTACAGCAGCGTCGGGTTGCCGCCGTCGGCCTTCGCGCCCTGCGGCCAGACCACGAAGTAGGGCACGCGCGTGCCGTCCTTCGAGGTCGCGAAGCGCTGCTCGGCGCGCATGCCCTTCGAATCGAACAGGCCCTTGCGCGACTTCAGCAGCTCGCGATCGTCGTTCGCGGTGCCCGCGAGGTACAGCGAATCGGGCGTCAGGAAATCGGTGTACGTCAGCAGGTAGCGCTCGGCCAGCGGGTCGTTCTTGATCAGCGGGTCGTGCAGGCTGCTGATGCCCAAAGCGCCGGGGAAGGGCGCCGCGATCTCGCGCCGCGTGAAGCCCTTGGGATCCTTGTGCCACTGCTCCAACTTGCCCGCCACGTTGTCGAGCACGTTCAGCAGCACGTGGTCGCGCGTGGTGGTGTAGCCCGACAGCGAGCGTGTCGGTGTCGGCGTGAACAGCGTGCGCAGCTTGCGCTCGCCGCGCAGCCAGGCGGCCGCGTCGCCGTAGAGCAGCGAGCCGCTCGCGAACTTGTCGGCACCGGCCTGGAAATCGCTGCGCAGGTGCAGCAGCAGGGTGTCGCGCAGGAAGCCCACCGACGCGTCGTCCGGCACATCGAGCTTGACGAGCTTGTCGCCGCTCAGCAGGAACTGGTGGCTGTTGTAGAAGTCGAGCGCGCGGCTGAAGACGATGCGCTCGAAGCCCGGTGTGCGGTCGACGCTGACGCTCACCGCCACGTCCTTGGCCTCGCCCTCGAACACCGTGACCGCCTCGGCCAGCGGCGTGCCGCGCTTCCAGCGCTTGACGATGCGCGGGTAGCCCGAATCGGTGAGGGAGCCGGGGCCGAAATCGGTGCCGACGTAGATCGTGTTCTCGTCCAGCCAGTCGACTTCGGATTTGGCCTCGGGCAGCGTGAAGCCGTCCTTGACGAACTGCTTCGTGACGGCGTCGAACTCGCGCACCACCTTCGCATCGGCTCCGCCGCGCGACAGCGAGACCAGGCAGCGCCGGTAGTCCGGGCCGAGCACGGCGGCGCCGCCCCAGACCCAGTTCTCCTTCTCGGCGGCACCGAGCGCGTCGAGGTCGATCACCGTTTCCCAGGCCGGTTCGGCCTTGCGGTACTCGGCCAGCGTGGTGCGCCGCCACAGGCCGCGCTTGTGGTTCTCGTCCTGCCACAGGTTGTAGAGCCAGTCGCCGCGGCGCGAGACGGCCGGGATGCGGTCCTTCGCGTTCAGCACCTCGAGCAGCTGGCTGCGGGTGGGCGCGAACTCGGGGCGCGCGGTCAGCTCCTTCTGCGATGCGGCGTTGCGCTCGCGCACCCAGGCGAGGGCGCGTTCGCCCTGCACCTCTTCGAGCCAGGCGAACGGATCGGCACCGGCGCCGGTGGCGGCGCTGGTGGCCGCAGATGCAGCGGAGGAAGCAGGGGTTTGCGACATGGCAGGCGTGGCGGTCAGGCCCAGCAGGGGAGTGGCGACGGCGCCGACGGTGCCTGCGAGCAGGCGGCGGCGAGTGGCGGAGATGCGGGACGAAGTGGGAAACGTCAAGGTCATGCCCTCAGGAACGAGGTTTCCGGATGGCGCTCCATGTAGGCGCGCACGTACGAACACTGCGGATCGATCTTCAGGTTCTCGGTCATCGCGTGGTCGAAGGCGGCCTCGACCAGCTCGCCGGCGATGCCGCGGCCTTGCAGTGCCGGCGGCACCTCGGTGTGCGTCATCTGCATGACGTCGCCGGCGAGCCGGTAGTCGGCCACGCAGAGCTGGCCATCGACGGTGGCTTCGAAGCGCTGCTGCGCCGGGTTGTGGGTGACGAGCACGGGTTGGCTCATGGTCGGGTCTCCTCCAACGGCGGACTGATGATCAGCCGGAGTCTGCCAGCACCCGAACGGTTTTTTTCAACGGATTTCGCGGCTGCAGGAGCTCAGGCTTCGGGCGTCAGCCGCTGCGGCGCGACCTCGATGCTGCGCGTGCCGTCGCCGACCCAGACGGTGCCGTCCTGCACCGTCACCTGCAGCTGCATCGTGCGCTGCGCGAGCGCGGCCAGCGCCTGGCTCTGCTCGGCCGGCACCTGCCAGACGGCGAGGTTGCGCGCCCGGGTGACCTTGGTCGCGATGCCGGCCCACCAGATCGGCGTGCTGTGGCTGAAGCTGTACACCGTGACGCGCTCGGCGCGCGGGCTCGCCTTCATCAGGCGCTTGTCGTCGGGCTGGCCGACCTCGAGCCACTGCACGATCTGGCCGGTCAGGTCCTTCTGCCAGAGGTCGGGCTCGTCGGTGTCCCACAGGCTTTTCGCGAACTCGAGCGCGCCGTTGTCGTTGTCGGCCGGCACGTTCAAGGCGAACGCGAGCAGCCGCATCATCATCCGCTCGTCGGTCTCCGACGGGTGGCGGGCGATCGTCACGCCGTGATCGCCATAGACATTGCGGTCCATGTCGGCCAGCTGGATCGTGGCCTTGTAGATGGTGGCTTTCAATGCCATGGCGGTAAGTGTCCGGAAAGAGAAGACGGCCGGAAAAGCAAAAGGGGCCTGGATTAGACCAGACCCCTTTCAGGAGGAAGTGCCGAACGGCTTACCAGCGGTCGGAGCGCATCAGCGGTTCCCACTGGCCGTCGCGGCGGCGGTACACCGTGATCGCGCCGTAGGCCTGTTCGCCGTCGGCGGTGAAGCGCATCGAGCTGGTCACCGGCGACACCGGGTCGATGGTGTGCAGCTTCTCGCGCAGCTTGACCGAGTCGACGCTGTCCGCGCGGCGCATCGCATCGGCGATCACGTACATCGCGTCATAGGCGTAGTGGGCGCCCCACACCGGATCGGACTTGAAGACGGTCTGGAACTTCTTCAGGAAGGCCGTGCCGGCCGCGAACTCGCGCGGCTCCAGTGCGCTGGAGGTGACGTACAGCGTGGTCACGTCGTTCGGCGCCTTGGCGAGCTTCTCGGTCTTCGACGAGTTGGTCGACAGCACCGGCACGCCCGACAGGCCGGCGGCCTTCATCTGCTCGAACAGCGGCAGCAGCTGGTTGTCGCGCAGCACGGCCACCAGCACGTCGGGCGGCGTGGCCTTGACCTTGGCGACGAAGGCGGCGAAGTCGGTGGTCTTGTTGCTGACCGACTCGTTCATCGTGACCTTCTTCTTGAGCTTGCCGAGCGCCTCGCTCACGTCCTTGCTCATCGGACGGCCGAAGGCGGTGTCCTCGAAGATGATCGCGACGTTGGTCGCGTTCAGGCTTTCGGCGATGTAGCCGCCGATCGCCTTGGCCTGCAGGCCGTCATTGGCGACCAGCCGGAAGGTGTTGCCGTCGCCCTGCTTGGCCAGGTCGACCGCCGACGAGGTGTACAGCTGCGGGATGTTGGCGGCCTTGTAGATCGGGATCGTGACCTCGGAGATGTCCGAGCTCAGGTGCCCGATCACCGCGGTGACCTTCTGGTCGACCAGTTCCTGCGCGACCTTCTTGGCGGTTTCCTTGTCGGCCTTGTCGTCGACGGCGACAACCTCGATCTTCACGACCTTGCCGGCCACCTTGAAGCCCGAGGCATTCAGCTCGTCGGCAGCCATCTTGACGCCGTTCAGCAGGTCCTGGCCCCGCGCGGCCGACGGGCCGGACAGCGGTTGCGCCACGCCGATCTTGATGCTGGACGGGACGCTCGGTCCGCAGGCCGCCAGCAGGACGAGGGAGGCTGCAGCCACGACCGATGACAGCCGGGCGGGACGGAAAATGCGCATGCGGGGTTCTCCAGAGATGTAATCGAACGTCATCGAACGGTGCGATGACGTGAACGAAGCGGTGATGATTCGATAAGAAATGTATCTGCATCAATGCCCAACGCAAGGCAGGCACTCACTGCCAAACGCCGCAGGGGTGACAATTCGCACATCGCCGCCCATTCAAATTCCCGAAATGACACAGAAGAAGTTCGACCTGGCCAAGAACCTGGCCCTGAAGATCAACAACCAGCTGAAGGCGGGCGGGGTGCCGGGACGCTTCGGCCAGGAGGCGACGGCGCCCGTCGACAAGCGCGAGCAGCGCCGCCGCGATGCCGCCGCCGGGCTGGTGCCGTTCGCCTGCAAGCTGCCGTCGGAGCTGGCGCAGCAGCTCGCCGAGCGGGCGGCCCTGCATGAAGGCGGCATGACCGGGCTGCTGGTCGAGGTGCTGGGCAAGGCGCTGAAGAAGAAATAGATCGCCCGGTTTGCCGGCCACGACAGGAATAGGGACGCCCTTCCTGGCGTAAACAGGGGATCCTCACACCCATGGAGACCCTGATGATGAAGACCAAGACCCTCGTTCCGTTGCTTGGCGCGCTGCTGCTGGCCGCCTGTTCGACGATGTCGTCGATGATGGGCGCTCCGGCGCCAGCGAAGACCGCCGATGGCGCGCTGGTGGGTGCTGCCAACGGCATGACGCTCTACACCTTCGACCGCGACACGGCCGGTGCCGGCAAGAGCGTCTGCAACGGCCCGTGTGCGACCAACTGGCCGCCGCTGATGGCCGACGATGCCGCGAAGGCGAGCGGCGACTGGAGCGTCGTGACCCGCGACGACGGCAAGAAGCAGTGGGCCTTCAAGGGCAAGCCGCTGTACTTCTGGGCCAAGGACATGAAGCCGGGCGAGAAGACCGGGGACGGGTTCAACGGGGTGTGGCATACGGCGACGCCCTGAGTCCCTTGGTTTCGCGCTTTGGCGCGAGAGGCGCGTGCGGGGAGTCTGTGGCTCGCCGGACGGGTCGGTCATCGCCCCTGGGGGCGATGACTGCCCTGCGCTGACTGGTTTCATGGCCCGTCGCCCAAACTCCCTCCACTCACTTCGTTCGTTGTGGTCAAACAGTGGGCGACAGTCAGTTCACGAAGCGTGCTGCGCACGCGGGCCATGAAACCAGCCAGCTCCGGCGACCCGCCTTTATTGGCGCTCCACAGACTCCCCGCACGCGCCTCGTGCCACCACTCTGCCTTGTTGAGATGACAAGCGAACAAGTGGGGGTTGATGCCTTGTTATGCGTAGACCGTCACGACCTGGTAGCCGAGGGCTGCCAAGTCACCGCCTGGCGACCACAGCTTCGAGACTTGGTTCACGTAGCCGCCGGCGGCCGCGAGTGCCTCGGTGTCGATGCGCCACCAGCCGTCGGCCGGCAATTCGTGGGCGACCGGGCGCAGTTCCAGCTCCCACGACACCGAACTGGCGGGCGTCGGCCGCTTGAAGCGGCTGAGCGCCGGTGTCGGCGGGGCGTCGGCCAGCAGCACGGTCAGCAGCTCCAGCGGCAACGGCTGCGGCTCGCCCTTCGGGCGCAGGTGGATGCGGCTGTGCCAGCTGTCGGTGCCGGTGAACGGCAGCCCGCCTTCGGCCCAGCGCATGTCCAGGTGCTGCATGAAGTTCGGCGCCACGCCGGGAATGAACGGCAGCGCGGGCGTCTCGTCCGGCCCGCGTTCGATGGACGGCATCGCCGGCGCGAGGCCCGGCAGCAGCGTCTCGCGCTCGCTGCCGAACACGCCCAGCAGCAGCGCCGCGGTCTCGCCGCCTTGCTGCACCTGCGCCTGCAGCTGGCGCACGTTCCTGCCTTCGCGCAGCACCCGCACGGCCACCTGCACCGGGCCCCGGGCGACAGGGCCGATGAAACTCGTCTGCAGCGCGCGCAGCTGCACGCCGGCCGGCCAGCCCGCGCCGGCCACGTCGCGCATCGCCTGCACGGCCAGCGTCGAGATCAGGCCGCCGAACGAGGTGCGGCCCTGCAGCCAGTCGTCGCTGACCTCGAAATGCACCGCGTCGCCGTCGCGCGTGCGCGCCGCCAGCAGCTGGGAAAGGGGGATGAACTCGGCCATGGTGTTCCTTCGGTTCAGGAATTGTGGGTGCCGGCCGCGGCGCTGCCTGCCGCGCAGGCGACAGCAGGCAGCTCGCGCCGCTCGGCATCGCTGCGGAACCCCAACTCGATCAGCGCCATCACGTCGATCGCCTGCGCAGCCGGCACCGGGTTCGGTGCGCCGGCAACGATCGCATCTCGCACGCCGGCGTAGTACGCCGGGTAGTCGCCGTGCAGCACGGGCAGCGGCGCGGACTGCAGCGTCTCGCCGTCCGGCCCGGCGGTGCTCAGCGTCGCCGCCTGTGTGTCGACGCCCCAGTCGGCGCCCGGCAGCGGCCGCTGGCCGGCCTTCAATGCATCCTCCTGCGCATCCAGCCCCCATTTGACGAAGCTGCCGCGCGTGCCGTGCGCCGCGAAGCGCGGGCCGGGCAGGGCGGTCAGCGCGCTGGCGCGCAGCGTCACGCGCAAGCCGCCGGCATAGGCCAGGCGGGCGTCGAAGCCGTCGTCGTTGACGGCGCCGTCGCGCTGCCGGGCGAGATCGAGCCGCAGCGACTGCGGCCAGCCGAACAGCTGCAGCGCCTGGTCGAGCAGGTGCGGCCCGAGGTCGAACCACAGGCCGCCGCCGACCGGCGACTGCTCGCGCCAGCGCTGCCGCACCACCGGGCGGAAGCGGTCGAACCGTGACTCCAGCTCGACGATGCGCCCCAGCTCGCCGCGCGACAGCAGCGCGCGCAGCGTCAGGAAATCGCCGTCCCAGCGGCGGTTGTGGAACACCGACAGCACGCGCTGCTGCTCGCGCGCCACGGCATCCAGCTCCTGCGCCTGTGCGAGCGTCACGGTGAACGGCTTGTCGACCACCACGTGCTTGCCGGCCCGCAATGCCGCGAGCGCCAACGGGTGGTGGCTGTCGTTGGGGCTCGCGATGACGACCAGGTCGACGTCGTCGCGTGCGCACAGCCGCAGCGGATCGGCCTCGACCGGCAGGCCCGGCCAGTCGCGTGCGACCTTGGCCGCATCGCTGCTCGCGAAGGCCGCGAGGCGCAGCCCGGGGACGCTGGCGATCAGCGGTGCATGGAAGACCTGGCCGGCGAAGCCGTAGCCGATCAGGCCGACGCGCAGGGCGGGGGAAGCGGTGTGGGGCATGGCGATCTTCGAGCGAATGTCCGAGGGGCGGAGCGGGGCACTGTAACGGAGCCGGCTGCGCGGCAATGGCATGATGCGCGCCGCACTTCCTGAAGGATCCCCTGGACATGAGTTTCGCTCCCCGCCTCGCAGCCCCGTGGCTGTCCGCCGCCTGCATCGCTGTCGTGCTGGCCCTGCCGGCCCATGCCGCCGACAAGCCGAAGAAGGAGTCGACCCTCGGCAAGGCCAAGCCCGGCGCGGCCTTCCTGACCAAGGAACAGCTGCGCGCCTGCCTGGCCCAGAACGACCGCGTGAAGGCGCAGCTCGCCGAGACGCTGCCGCTGCAGACCGCGCTGAAGAAGGAAGGCGACGACCTGGCTGCTGCCGGCGACGCGCTGAAGGCCGATCGCGAGAAGATCGACACGACCAATGACGAGGCCGTCAAGACCTTCAACGAGCGCCTGGCCGCCCGCGACAAGGCGGTGGAGGCCTACAAGGCCAACAGCGAGGCCTACAACGCGAAGGTCGAGGCGCTGCAGGCGGACAAGGCCTCGTACATCGCCAACTGCGATGGCCGGCGCTATTTCGAAGATGAGGAATTGCAAATCAAGGGCGGCAAGTAAACGGGGGTCGGCCTCCCTAGAATCGACGGCTTCTTCCCTGACCGAGAGAAGCCGTCATGACCCTTGCCACAAGCAGTCACTCCAGCAACCCGCTGCTGCAGCCGTGGGACACCCCGCACGGGCTGCCGCCGTTCGACAGGGCCCGCCCTGAACACTTCGCCGAAGCCTTCGAGGTGGCGCTGGCCGAGCAGCGTGCCGAGATCGATGCGATCGGCGCGCAGGCCGCGGCCCCGGGCTTCGACAACACGCTGGCGGCCTTCGACCGCAGCGGCCGGCTGCTGGCGCGGCTGGAGGGCATGTTCCACAACCTCACGTCGAGCGAGACCTCGCCGGCGCTGCAGGCGGTGGAGCGGCAGCTCGCACCGCGCATGGCTGCGCACGGCAACGCGATCTACATGCATGCGCCGCTGTTCCAGCGCATCGACACGCTGCATGCGCAGCGTGATTCGCTGGGCCTGACGGCCGAGCAGCGCCGCCTGCTGGAGCGGGTGCACCTCGAGTTCGTGCGGGCCGGCGCCAAGCTGCAGGGCGCGGCGCGCCACCGCTATGGCCAGGTGATGGAGCGGCTGGCCGAGCTGATGACGCAGTTCGGCCAGAACGTGCTGGCCGATGAATCGGCCTTCCGCCTCGAGCTGCGTGCCGAGCGCGACCTCGCCGGGCTGCCGGAATTCGTGCGTGCCGCGGCGCGCCAGGCCGGGGCGGACCGCGGCATCGATGCGGCGGTGATCACGCTGTCGCGCTCGCACATCGTGCCGTTCCTGACCTTCTCCGAGCGCCGCGACCTGCGTGAGCAGGCGTGGCGCGCCTGGGTCTCGCGCGGCGAGCACGATGGCGCGCACGACAACCGGCCGGTGGCGCGCGAGATCCTGCAGCTGCGGGCCGAGCAGGCCCGGCTGCACGGCCATGCGAGCTATGCCGATTACGCGTTGGGCGACACGATGGCCGGCTCGCAGGCCGCGGTGAACCGGCTGCTGCAGCAGGTGTGGGTGCCGGCGAAGGCGCGCGTGGCCGAGGAGCGCGAGGCGCTGAAGGCGTTGTTGCTGACGCTGCCGCAGTCGCAGCGGCCGGCCGCCGATGAATCACAGGAGATCGAGGCCTGGGACTGGCGCTACTACGCCGAGAAGGTGCGCCAGGCGCGCTACGACCTGGATGAAGCCGCGGTCAAGCCGTACTTCCCGCTCGAGCGCATGGTCGAGGCGGCGTTCGACTGTGCGCAGCGCCTGTTCGGGCTGCGCTTCACGGTGCGCGGCGACATCCGCGCCTACCACCCCGATGTGAAGGTCTACGAGGTCAGCGGCAGTGACGGTGCGCTGGTCGGCATCTTCCTGCACGACAACTTCGCGCGGCCGAGCAAGCGCAGCGGCGCGTGGATGGGTTCATACCGGCAGCAGACGCGCAACGTCACCGGCGGAAGCGATGTCCTGCCGATCGTCGTCAACAACAACAACTTCGCGAAGGGCTCGCCCGGTGCGCCGACGCTGCTGAGCTTCGACGATGCGGCCACGCTGTTCCACGAGTTCGGCCATGGCCTGCACGGGCTGCTGTCGAGCGTGACCTACGAGCGCCTGTCGGGCACCAATGTGCTGCGCGATTTCGTCGAACTGCCGTCGCAGATCTTCGAGCACTGGCTGGCCGAGCCGGAGGTGCTGAAGCGCCACGCCCGCCACGTCGAGACGGGCGAGCCGATCCCCGATGCGCTGGTCGAGCGGCTGCAGGCGGCGCGCAAGTTCAACCAGGGTTACGAGACGGTGCGCTACACCGCGTCGGCGCTGGTCGACATGGCGGTGCATGCGGTGGGCAACCCGGAGGGCATCGACATCGTCGCCTTCGAGGCGGCCGAGCTCGATCGCATCGGCCTGCCGCACGGCGTCGGGCTGAACCACCGGCTGCCGCACTTCCAGCACCTGTTCTCGAGTGCCAGCTATGCCGCCGGCTACTACGTGTACCTGTGGGCCGAGGTGCTCGATGCGGACGGCTACGACGCCTTCACCGAGGCGGGCAGCCCGTTCGATCCGTCTGTTGCGAAGCGGCTGCGCGAGCACGTGTATTCGGTCGGGAACAGCCGTGAGCCGGGGGAGACCTACCGGGCCTTCCGTGGTCGGGATGCGTCCGTCGAACCGATGCTGCGGGATCGTGGTCTGTTGACTTCGTCCTGAGTGCCGGAAAGGCGCGTGGGGGAGGCCATGGCGCGCCGTCCTCCGCGGTCATCGCCCCTGGCGGGGCGATGACTTCCCTCCGCTGACTGGTTTCATGGCCCGTCGCCCAAACTCCCTCCGTTCGCTTCGCTCACTGTGGTCAAACAGTGTGCGACAGTCAGTTCACGAAGCGTGCTGGCGCACGC